>CAZMUV010000004.1:0-78734 GCA_964569345.1 uncultured Maribacter sp.
AGTTTGCATTGGCGATTGTACTACTGGTTGGTGTTATCGTTATTTCTCGTCAAACGGATTATGCGCTTGGTAATGCTATGGGAGCCAAAGAAGATAATGTACTTTGTATCCCTTATGTTCATGCTGAGGTGCAGAAGAAGTTTGATGTTTTTAAGTCAGAACTGGTAACACAAAACAGCATCGGTTCGGTTTCTGCAATGATGGCTCCTCCTGGTGGTGAGACCAATGATATGTTCGCTTTTATCATGCAAGGTGCCCCAAACACGGATACTAAATACATTGGTGTATTTTCCTGTGATTACTCGTTTACAGATGTCTTTGCATTACCGTTTTTAGGTGGACAAAATTTCACAGAAAACAATACAGATAAAGATGGGAATGGGGAATATCTTATCAATGAAACGGCATTGAGTTATTTGGGCTTCCAAGAAGCTAATTCTGTAATCGGTAAAGATTTTGCTTTAATTTCTCCGGTGGAAGGGGTTACTATTCCCAAAGGAAAAATAGTTGGAGTGATTGAAGACTTTCATCTCTCCGGATTACAAACCAAAGTGGAACCCTTAGCGCTTTTTAAAAGGGAAAATAGTTGGTTGGAAAATATTGCGATTTCATACACGCCTTCTTCCAAAATCGAAGCCATAGCCGCTATTCAAAAAGCATGGACAGGAATGTTTCCCAAATATCCCTTGGAATATTTTGAGGTTGATACCCTTTACCAAAATGAATACAAAACAGAGCTACTACAGAAAAACTTGATTTTAATTTTTGCGCTTATTGCAGTTTTTGTTTGTGCTATGGGCGTATTGGGACTCTCCTTAATGGTCTCTCAAAGAAGGTTTAAGGAAATTGGCATACGAAAAGTAAATGGGGCTAGTATTTCTGAAATATTGATTATGCTCAATACCGACTTTTTGAAATGGTTGTTGGTCGCTTTTGTAGTGGCTATGCCTATTTCATACATTGCCGCAAACAAATGGTTGGAATCTTTTGCTTATAAAATTGATATTCGACTTTGGATGTTTCTCATGGCGGGAGGTAGTGTTATCGTAATCACGATGCTAACGGTAAGCTGGCATAGTTTCAAAGCCGCCAAACAGAATCCTGTGAAAAGTTTAAGAACTGAATAATTTTCCATCATCCCTTTTAAACATATGTCGACAAAACACACCTTTTCTTTAGTAGCTGTATTTTTTCTAGCTATTTTCGTTAATTCGCAAGAGTCAAAAACCAAAGTGATTTTTGTGATTGTTGATGGTATTTCTTCCGATGCCATCGAAAAAGCAGAAACACCAAACCTTGATGCTTTGGCAAAGGAGGGCGGGTACACCCGTGCCTATGTTGGTGGTGAAAAAGGAGGGTATTCTGAAACCCCGACCATTTCAGCTGTGGGTTACAATAGCTTGCTTACGGGTACTTGGGCCAATAAGCATAATGTATGGGGTAATAGTATCAAAGCCCCAAATTATAGTTATTGGACCATTTTTAGGTTTGTAAAAGAGCATAGACCCGAATTAAAAACAGCTATTTTTTCTACTTGGCTAGACAACCGTACCAAATTGGTCGGGGACAATTTGCCTGCCACTGGAAATAATAAACTGGATTATCATTTTGACGGATTTGAGCTGGACACTATTGCATTTCCGCATGATGATGAGCGGTTATACATCCACAAGATAGATGAACATGTCACAAAGGAAACTGCTCGATATATTAAATCAGAAGCTCCAGACCTTTCCTGGGTATATTTAGAATATACCGATGATATGGGGCATAAGTATGGAGATAGTCCGCAGTTTTATGATGCCATAAATATAGTGGATAGTCAAATTGGGCGTATTTGGGAAGCGACCCAACATAGAACAGAAAACTTCAACGAAAATTGGCAGTTATGGATTACTACCGATCATGGTAGAACTGCAAAAGATGGAAAAGGGCATGGCGGCCAGTCAGATAGAGAGCGTGACACGTGGATGGTGACCAATGCCAAGGAATTAAATGACTATTTCAGGCAGCAACGACCTGGCATTGTTGATATCATGCCCTCCATGCTTCGAACCTTGAATATTAATCCCGAAACGGAACAGCTTCAGGAAATAGATGGTGTACCGCTGATCGGTAAAATTTCCGTTGCCAATGCCAAAGCAGTGCTTACCGATGCCATTTTAAATGTAACCTGGGATGCATATGATCAAACTGAAAAACTTAATATATGGGTGAGTACAACTAATGACTTTCAAAATGGTGGTGTGGATGAATATAAACATATCGCTGAGCTAGAAATTCAGAATGAAAAAGCAAGCATAAATATGTCTCATTTACCTTCAAGTTTCTACAAAATTGTCCTTGAAGGTAAACATAACACCCTTACGCGGTGGATAGAGAATAAATAGGTAAATATTATTTTTAACTTTATTCATGATAGGTTATAGTCCTATCAAAATCGGTATGTCTAACTGCTTTTTCGTGTTGACTATTTTTCATTATCAAATTTTTAGAATAGGATAATTCACTGTAAAATTCTTATACAAAAACTGTCCATTTTTTTTACATTAAAAAACTTCATTTTATTTCGAATATCGGTTAAGTATCACATTTTCAATGTTTTAAAAACATGGCATGAAAATCGATTTCATTTAGTAGTAAACAAAAGGACAACTTTTGAAAACCCTAGTTTTTTTGATATAAATTAACAGATTTCCTTTTTTATGGAAATAACCAAAGAACATACTAATGTTACTGAACCACTTAAGATTATCGTTTCGAAACCTTTGGAAGAACAGAATGCTCTCCTTTTTGAATCTTCTGGGGCTGAGCATTGGAATAGGGAGTGTATTGACGCTGATGTTCTCTACATACGCTTATTATATTGCCGATGACAATATTGTAGAACAAGAGCAAATTTACTATGTAAAAACTCATCTAAATGACGGCAACGACTATAATGAGGCCGTTTACCCTTTACTAGATAGAATACTAAGTACCTCTCCTGAGGTAGAGGCGGGCACCCATTTACATGGTTGGGGCAATATTTGGTTGGAAGTAGGGGATACTGAATTTCAGAGTCAGCCGAATTATGCCGATTCCGAGTTTTTTGAAGTTTTTGGACTGCCCTTAAAACATGGAAATCAAAGCACGGCTTTAAAAGAAAAATACTCTATTGTCTTGACCAATAAAGTAAGTAAGCAACTTTATGGGGACACAAACCCTGTGGGAAAGACTTTAATCGCTGCCGATACCCTAAACCTGACTATAACTGGTGTTTTGGAACCCATAAGTCCTTATGCTTCTTTTCGTATGGGGGTTTTGTTGCCAAACACCTTATTAAAGGGTAATATTGGATTTGAGAGCCAGATGAACTGGGGCGATACTTTTTCGCCCGTATATTTAAAGCTACGCCCAGATGCCGATGTTGCTCAATTAGAAAGTAGAATTGACCAATTGGTACAGGATAATTATTCTGACCCTACCGTTATTTCAAGAATAGAACTAAAGCAGCATAAAGAGGCGCGAATTGACAATATTCCTGTAGTAGGTATTATTATTGGCGGCAATATTGCTACTTCATTTTTTGTACTGCTATTGGTGCTGGTAAACCTATTGAACTTAAATACGTCTACCATGTTCAGGAGAACAAAGGATATTGCGGTACGAAAAATATTGGGCGGAAGCAGAAAAGGTGTTATCACCCAATTTTGTTTAGAAAATGGTATTTTAGTATTATTATCTATATTGATTTCGGGCGGGCTCTTCCTAGGCGTCTTGTTGCCTCAGTTGAATGGTGTCTTTGGTGCCGATTTTGGCACTATAAATTTTAGTTTTACAGATGACTACCCAGTGGTTTTAGCGGCTGTAGCATTGGGGCTGGCAGTAACTTTGGTGGTCGGTGTTTTACCAACGCTGCGTTTTGTTTCCTTACCTGTTTCCCAAGGTATCAAGGGAAAAATAGATAGTGCAAAAGGCAACTTCTTCTTTAAAAACGCTTTTATTATTCTTCAATTTTCCATCGCCATACTTTTCATCTGTGTCGCCATTATTTTGAATAGTCAAATCGGATTTATGAAAAAGGCCGATTTAGGCTTTGAGCGTGAAAATGTAATCGTGGGAAACATCGACCTTGATTATAAAAATATAGATGCTGCAAATTCTAGTTTTAATGCGCTGTTGGATAATTTGGAGGCCAACCCTTACGTAATCAATGTGAGTACGAGTCAGGCTGTCCCATCCGATTATCGTTTCAACTACACTAATTTTTACGATGCCAACACAGATACAGATGTGCGCATGCGCCGCTCTTATACGGATGACGACTACCTAAAAACATTAAAAATTCAGTTGGTAGAAGGCCGGGAATTTGACCGTACGTTAGATAAAACAGGCGAGACACCTGCTATAATCAACCGCAGTGCTATGAAAGTCTTTGGCTGGACCTCTATAGAAGGAAAACGGCTGAAGTTTAAGAATGATGATTTTATAGGTCATCCTGTGGTTGGGGTAATGGAAGATTTTCATTACCAAGACCTGCAGAATGCTGTGGAACCCATGGTTCATTATTTTAGAGACGAAGAAGATTTAGCATCACACAGTTACCTTTCTGTGCGGGTTATAGAAGGGCAGGAAAAAGCAGTGCAGGATATGATGGCTGCTGCCTTTGCCAAAATAGATTCTAGAAAAACCTTTGCCCAAAGCTTCCTGACTGAAAAAGTAAGTGGTCAATACCGCTTGATAGAAGGTATGCTGAAGACAGTAAATATTGTAGCCCTACTGACCATTTTTATCTCTTGCTTGGGTATGTTCGGACTTATTTCTTTCATGGCAAAAAGAAGGATAAAAGAAATAGGTATCCGCAAGGTCTTAGGAGCAGGCGTTTTGAAAATAGTGGTGTTACTGTCTAAGGACTATATCATATTAGTAGGTATTGGAGCACTGATTGCTTTTCCTATTGCTTGGTATATGATGAACGCTTGGTTGGGTAGTTTCGCCTACAGCATTTCTATACAATGGTGGATGTTTGCTTTGGCAGGACTCATTGCTTTTGTAATCACATCTGTAACATTGAGTATACAGGCAGTAAAATCCGCCACCGTTAATCCTGTGAAGAGTTTACGGTCTGAATAAAGTATTCATCAATCAAAAAACGAAATAGTATGTTCAAAAATCATATTAAAATCGCCTGGCGGAACTTGAAGACTAATCGTTTATTTTCTGGTATAAACATTGTCGGATTATCTATTGGTTTGGCTATAGTGATATTGTTATTCCTTTATATTTCACATGAGCGAAGCTTTGATACGATGTTCTCTAAAAAGGACCGTATACATAGAGTTTTGGTAGAGACTGACGGTGATTTTGGTTTTGACATATGGGCAACCGCCCCACCAGTAACCGCTACCGCACTAAAAGAGGAAGTTACCAATGTGGAAACTGCCGCTAGGGTTTTTAAGCATGATTTTGGGGGAACGGCATCCGTTAGGGTAAATGATCAGAATTTTACAGAGAGCCAATTTTATTGGGTAGATAAGGAATTACTTTCCATTTTTGATGTGGAAATGATTGAGAAAAACGCTATAAACCCTTTAGAAAGCCCAAACACCATCCTTCTGTCCGAAACAGCCGCAGCACTTTATTTTAAGGGAGAAAATCCCATGGGAAAAACTATTAAGGTAGATGGTAGTAAAGAACTGGAAGTAACCGGTATTTATAAGGATTTTCCCAAGAATAGTAGTTTGGATGCCAATGTATTAGCATCTAGTAATGGCTATTGGTTCTATGATAGCGAAATATGGTCCAATTCTAGTTTTGAGACTTATGCACTATTAAAGGAGAATGTAGGTTTAGAAGCAACCGAAAAACAAATGAAAATCATGTTGGATGCCAATGTGGAAAAAGAGGAACAGTGGTACCAATTTTCATTACAACCCTTGAATAGAATACATCTGTACTCCGCTTCTTACGGTAATTCTTATGTCTCTCGAATTGGAGATATTAACGAAGTACGCAACCTTACGTATTTGGCAGTTTTAATTTTGTTGATTGCCTGTATGAATTATATGAATCTTACCACGGCAAGGTCTCAAAAACGAGCAAAAGAGGTAGGTATGAGCAAAACCTTGGGTGCATCTTCACAATCTCTTGTAGCACGTTTTTATGTAGAAACAGGGTTGATAACGGCTATCTCTATTGTACTGGGATTTCTCTTGGCAGTTTTGGTATTACCAGAGTTTAATAGTGTTACCAACCAGGAATTGGAACTAGATTTATTGTTTAACCGAACATTTTTAGGAGTTGTAATAGCAATCTGGTTTATAACAACTCTAGTTTCCGGATTGTATCCTTCTTTTTATCTATCCCGCTTTATGCCTAAGGAAATCTTATCTCCTTCCTTGAAACAGGGGAAAGGAAATATTTTAATACGTAAGGGTTTGGTCGTTTTGCAGTTTGCAGCTTCCGCAGCTTTAATCGTAGGCGTATTGGTTATTTACCAACAAACACAATTCATAAAGAATAAAAACCTGGGCTTTCAGCCAGATAATGTAGTGGCTATTTCTGTAAGGGGATTACGAGGTAGCGAGAATAAGAACGCATTGGTTAGCGAGTTTAAAAATTTAGCGGATGTTACCTCAGTGGCCATGGCTCAGGGCTATCCGGGTATAGATGTTAGTGGACGTACCTTACGTAAAAATGAAACACAGGAAGAAGGCTTGAATATTCAGACTAATGTGGTCGATGCAGAAATTTTAGAAGCACTAGGATTAAATCTTTTGGCAGGCACTACACTTCCTAAAAACAAAAGCAAGACAGATACCTTGGTAGAGGTAGTTTTGAATAAAAAGGCAGTTCAGTTTTTAGGTTTTACGCCCGAAGAGGCAATAGGTAAAGAAGTCTATATTGGCCTACCCAATACCATTATAGGCGTGGTTGATGATTTTAATTATGAGTCCTTACATAAAACTATTGGAGCCTATGCTTTTCATAATAATAGGAGTGAAGGCCAATCATTTATGTTGGTCCGTTTTAAATCAGGCAATCTATCGAATACCATTGACCAGTTAAAAGGAACGTTTACAAAGGTTTTGCCCAGCTTAGATTTTAGCTATTCTTTTTTAGACCAACAACTAGCAAAATTATATGAACGGGAACAGCGCGCAAGTCAGATAAGTATCATTTTTTGTCTGTTGGCGATTTTCGTAGCGGCTTTGGGACTATTTGGGCTTACCGCATTTATGGCGGAGCAGCGCAAAAAGGAAATCGGCATACGGAAAGTGTTGGGCGCATCTATAGCAACAATTACGAGATTGCTAACGGTAGATTTCGCCAAACTGGTCCTAATTTCCATAGTCGTTGCCTTCCCATTGGCCTATATATTGATGAATAATTGGTTGGAAGGTTTTGCCTATCACATAGATATTCCTTGGTGGATTTTTGCCCTTTCAGGTGCATTGGCCATAGGTATTGCTTTTATTACGGTAAGTTTCCAAGCCATAAAAGCAGCGCTAGCGAATCCGGTTAAGAGTTTGAGGACGGAATAAGTCAATAATCAGATACGAAATTCATAGTTGCATCTAAAATAGAAACCCATGTTTAAAAACTATTTGAAAATCGCTTGGCGAAACTTAATACGTAATAAAAGTTTTTCTTTGTTGAATATTGTTGGTCTTTCTATTGGATTGGCGGTTACAGCACTTATTTTGATATGGATCAACTTTGAATTGGGTGTCGATCAATTTCATGCTAACAACAACCGTATTTACGAAGTATACAATCAATATCCGGTAGATGGTGAAATATGGACTTGGAATTCAACGCCTAAAATAATGGCACCTACTATAAAGAAAGACTATCCCGAAGTGGAAAGTGTTTCCAGATACAATTATGACGATTCGTTCTTGTTTTCGGTAGGAGATAAAAGGATGAAATCTACAGGAACTATTGTTGATCCTGACTTTTTAAACATATTTAGTTTTCCGCTTTTAGAAGGCAACGTTGCAACGGTTTTAGAAGATGTGAATTCGGTTGTTATTACTGAAAAATTTGCCCAAAAGTTATTTGGTAATGAACCTGCGATGGGAAAAATCGTAAAAGTTAATAATGCGGACACTTTTAAGGTAACCGGTATATTAAGAGACCTTCCGGACAATACAGGTTTCAATTTTGAATTTTTAATGCCCTGGGCTTATGCACAACAATTAGGTTGGAATGATAAACATTGGGGTAATAACTCCATTGCAACCTATGTCTTATTAAAAGAAGGGGCAGATTATAAGGCATTCTCTAAAAAAATAAAAAATTTACGGGAACGATATGATATCGATTCTCCCGATATGGTCACCTATTTGTACCCATGGTCTCGATATTGGTTACATTCAGAATTTGAAGATGGAAAGGAAGTTGGTGGTAGAATTATTACAATACGGATGTTTGGTTTTATCGCTGCTATAATTTTACTCATCGCCTGTATAAATTTTATGAATTTAAGCACAGCTAGGAGCGAAAAACGAGCAAAGGAAGTAGGTATAAGAAAAGTTGTAGGAGCAAGAAAAGGCGCACTTATTGGTCAGTTTTTGGGTGAATCTATTTTGATTTCAGTTTTAGCGGCAGTTTTAGCATTGGTTATGGTCTTACTTGCTTTACCATCTTTTGGTGAATTAGTGCAGCGACCATTGGTACTAGATATGACTAACCAATGGTTCTGGTTATCGGCTTCGGCTATTGTACTTTTTACGGGAGTATTAGCAGGAAGCTACCCAGCTTTATATCTATCTGCTTTTAAACCTTCTGCTGTTCTAAAGGGAACTTTTAAAAAAATTAGTGCTCCTATTACGCCTAGAAAAGTAATGGTAGTGCTACAGTTTTCAGCGGCAGTTATTCTTATTACGGCTAGTATTATTGTAACCCAACAATTACAAAAAGTTCAGAACAGACAAAGTGGTTATTCTAAAGCTAATTTAATTTATTCCATTATAGAAGGTGATGTAGGAAAGAACTATACGCTGATTAAAAATGAGTTATTGGCTTCTGGTACAGCTGAATCGGTCACTAAGACAAGCTCCCCGATAACCCAAGGTTGGAGTAATTCTTGGGGTTTTGAATGGAAAGGGAAAGATGAGGATAATAAGACAACCATTCAAAGATTCAACGCCGATGATGCTATTGCGAAAACAACTGGTATGGAAATAATTGCCGGGCGAGATTTTGATTTAAGTAAATATCCAACAGATTCTACTGCAGCAATAATTAATGAATCCGCAGTAAAACTAATGAATTTCGAAGAACCTTTAGGTCAAATTATTAAGGATAACGGTGTCGATTGGCATGTAGTAGGGGTAGTGAAAGATTTCATCTTAGACTCTCCATTTCAAAAAGTAGATCCTATGGTTATTGGAGGGGCAATGTTTGGGCATAATGTTATTCATATTAAATTTAATGAGACAGCGTCAACAACAGAAAGTCTAGCCACTACAGAGGCTGTTTTTCGAAAGTTTAATCCAGAGTATCCCTTCAATTATGAATTTGTAGACCAAGTATATGCCAAAAAATTTGATAATGAACAAAGAACAGGCAAGCTTGTTAGTATGTTTACCTTACTCACTATTTTTATTTCTTGTTTAGGTTTATTTGGACTCGCTAGTTATTTAGCAGAGAATAGAATAAAAGAAATAGGAGTACGAAAAGTATTGGGTGCTTCGGTGCAAAGTATTGCAACATTACTTTCTATAGATTTCTTAAAACTGGTTTTAATTTCAATTGTATTGGCCGTTCCTGTTTCTTGGTATTTCATGAGTAAATGGCTCGAAGATTTTACATATAGAATAACTATTTCTTGGTGGACGTTTCCGCTAGCCGGACTTTTAGCACTTCTTGTTGCTCTTGTAACGGTAAGCTATCAAGCCGTAAAGGCAGCGATTGTAAACCCTATAAAAAGTTTACGTTCAGAATAGAAATAGAGTATCAATCAAATCAAAAATCATGTTCAAAAACAATCTAAAAATAGCTTTTAGAAACATCTTAAAAAACAAGGTGTTTTCTTTAATTAATATTATTGGCCTTTCCATTGGTTTAAGTGCTGCCTTTGTAATAGGTGCTATCATTTATTACGACATGACCTTTGATAAATTCCATTCGGATAGCGAACGTATCTATAGGGTCACCACAGCATTCTCCAGTCCAGAAGGGAATTTCTATAATTCTGGAGTAACGGTTCCACTAGCGGAGGCTCTTAGTGATTTGAATATGCAGGAACTGGAAACAGTAGCACCTTTTTTTACCACCTATCCTTTACGTGTTGAGAATAAGAAGTTGGATTTGAAATTTAAAACCCCTGAGTTTGTTATCTATGCAAATGATGACTATTTCAGGACCTTGGACTATACTTGGTTGGCCGGCACTCAAAAAGAGGCATTGAGTGCACCCAAT
Source organism: uncultured Maribacter sp. (assembly GCA_964569345.1). Taxonomy (GTDB): domain Bacteria; phylum Bacteroidota; class Bacteroidia; order Flavobacteriales; family Flavobacteriaceae; genus Maribacter. Next base: position 10,411 of record CAZMUV010000004.1, read on the forward strand.
ACGGTTGTACTTTCTGAAGCTAGGGCTCAAACATATTTTCCAAATCAAGAACTTTCTTCACTTATAGGTAAAACTTTAGTGTACAACGATACTATTTCCGCACTAGTAACTGGGATAGTTGCCAACTTTACGGAAAGAACCGATATGGTTTTTGAGGAATTCCTCTCCCTGAAAACGGCAGATTTACAGGACATGACCAGTGCGGTATCAGATGCACATTGGCATAATACCAACTCTGCTTCTCAATTGTTTGTAAAACTTATCCCGAGTGCTAGTAAAATGGCAGTTCAAAAGGTGTTGGATGGCATATCCAAAGAACACGAAGAAAAGGAACTCGTGGCCATAGGTCGCTCTAATTCCTTTTATATGCAACCCTTGTCCGACTTACATTTTGATAGTAACTACAACACCTTTGATTTTGATGATCAGAGGGCAAGTCTTTCGGTACTTAGAAACTTAGGACTCGTAGCATTATTTTTACTTCTCCTAGGCTGTATTAATTTTATCAATCTCAATACTGCGCAGGCTTCACAGCGTGCCAAGGAAATTGGAATTCGTAAAACCTTAGGTTCGTCTAAAAAACAATTGATTTTCCAGTTTTTGGGCGAGACGCTTTTGTTAACAATGGGGGCAGGGGCACTATCCTTAGTTTTAGCAAATGGGTTACTCGGTATTTTCAGTGATTATATTCCGGCTGGTGTTGATCTTAGTTTGTATTATGATGTCCTGCCTATCTTAGGTATTGTGACCTTATTGCTAATAGTTACCTTACTTTCGGGCTTCTATCCAGCATTAATTTTATCAGGCTATAAACCTATTTCCGTTTTAAAAATTGAAGGTGTAAAAGCAGATCAGCGTTCGGGGCTTCGCAAGTACTTGACGATATTCCAGTTTTCTATTGCACAGATTTTTATTATAGCGACACTTTTGGTAGGGAAGCAATTACACTATGTAATGAAAAAGGACATGGGTTTTAATACTGATGCCATTGCGTATTTCTATACCCCTTGGAGCGACCCTGCACCCGAAAAGAAAGAACGCTTTATTACTGAAATGGAAGCCTTGCCCTTGATTGCAGAAGTGGCCTTAGGCGGAAATCCTCCGGCATCTTTTAGTACCCACTCTATGGGTGTTTTGTTTCAACAGGGCGATCAGGAAGTCAATTCAGATTTACAGCTCATTTATGGTGATGCCGATTATTTTAATATTTACGGGCTCAGATTACTTGCAGGTAGGTTACCGCTAAATGATACCATACGGGAATATGTAGTGAATCAAACCTATTTAAAACAATTAGGTATTGAAAATCCAGAAAGTATCATCGGAAAGACATTTAAGGCGGATGATGAGAACCACCCTATTGTTGGGGTAATGCAAGATTTTCATCAGCGTTCTTTAAAAACCAAAATAGAACCCATGGCATTTACAGGCGATACAAATGGTAGCAGACGTTCTCAATTTAGGGTCGTAAGTTTTAAACTTTCTACAGAAAATAGTACGCAGTGGCCGGAAACCATTGCCCAAATAGAAAGCATTTGGAATGGCATTTACCCAGCTTCCGATTTTGAGCATCGATTTATGGAAGATACCATTGAGCGGTTTTATGCCCAAGAGCGCAAAATTTCTGTGCTTTTGAGATGGGCTACCGGACTTGCCATTTTAATTAGTTGTTTAGGACTTTTAGGATTGGTGATGTACACCACACAAAGGCGTATTAAGGAAATTGGAATACGAAAAGTTTTGGGGGCTTCTCTATTACAATTGAATATGTTGTTGTGTAAAGAGTTTTTGATGGTGGTAGGTGTTGCGTTCTTAATTGCAATACCAATAGCATGGTTGGGCATGCACAACTGGTTACAAGATTTTGCTTTTAAGACCAATATGAGTTGGTGGGTATTTGTAGGTAGCGGCCTAGCGATGCTTGTAATCGCTTTGCTTATTATAAGCATTAGAACCATTGCAGCTGCTAGGGTAAATCCTGTAAAAAGTCTTCGGTCCGAATAATAATCTGTAAAAATAGTGTACAAATACTGTAAAATATTTTTACAGTATTTGAATTGTATAATATTTAAAATATTGAATATCAATAGGTTGTATTGTGGCATAGTAATAGGATAGGAAGTAATAGAATTGCTAAAATAGATTCATGTATAAACTGTTCCTGAAAATTGCAACACGATATTTACTTAAGAATAAGCTCTATTCGTTTATTAATATTTTTGGGTTGGCTATTGGCATAGCTTCTTTTGTGCTTATTATGCTCTACGTGGATTACGAACAGAGTTATGATAAATTTGAAGGTTCTGAAAATGTGTATAGAACCTACATGGATTATTTGGAGGGTAATGAGTTTGTTGCTGGTGATGCGCAAACCTATAATTTATCTGGGCCTTCCATAAAGAGTGCCTTCCCAGAAGTGCTGGATTATGTTCGTTTTTTCTACTTTGAAAAAATGACCTTTCAACTAGGTGACCGTATATTGGAGCAACCCTTGGGCTCATTAACAGATCCATCTTACTTCAATATTTTTAAGTATCCACTTTTAAAAGGAGATAAAGAAAAGGTGCTATCGCAGCCTTATTCCATTGTGCTTTCAAAATCATTTGCTCAAAAATTATTTGGAACGGAAAACCCAATTCAAAAAACGATTTCAGCCTTTAGAGACGGTCAAGAAGCAGTTCTTACAGTAACTGGTGTAATGGCCGATATTCCTAAAACTGCCCACTACAGAAACTCCTTCTTAATTTCTTATGAGACCGAAAAAACGTGGACAGATTATGGTCCTAGGGCTCATGAACTCAACTGGAATGCAAACAATTACTATACATTTCTCCAACTAGCTCCAAATACGAACGCAAATCTTCTACGCCAGAAAATTATAGATAGTGATATTGAAGAAGACAAGGAAGAAAGGCACAATATTGAACCTCTTGAAGATATTCATTTGTATTCCAATAAGCCCTATGAGGTTTCGGCGAACGGCAGTGTTACCAGAATTAAATTCTTAACGGCTATTGCTTTTATAATTCTTATTCTTTCTTGGTTAAATTATGTAAACCTTTCTGCTACAAAATCTATGGAACGGGCAAAGGAAGCAGGTATTCGAAAGGTTTCAGGAGCTCAAAAATCACAGTTGATTATTCAATCCCTAATTGAATCAATATTACTGAATTTTATTGCTATTTCAATTTCCTTAGTACTGGTTGCGATAGCATTGCCATTGTATAATACTATTACGGGTAAGGAGCTTAGCTCAGGGTTATTAAATGTTAGCAGCTTCTTACCCTACTTCCTTTTTATTTTAGTGGGTATGATTCTAGCAGGCCTTTATCCGGCACTTTTACTAAGTAGCTATTCCCCTGCCAAAGCTTTAAAAGGAAAAATACAGACTTCTTCACAAGGTTTAGCCATTAGAAAAGGGCTCCTCGTTACCCAATTTTTAGCAACTATTGTTTTATTGATCGGCACTATTGTAGTGACCAAACAAATTAATTTTTTGGAAAGTCAGCCCATTGGCACCAACGTTAACCAAGTTGTCGCATTAAAGGGCGAAGTGGTAACTACTAAGTCAGATTCTCTGCTAATCAATGATTACAAAGTTTTAGAAGCAGAGCTGAAAAGACTGCCGTTTGTGGAAAAAGTGGCTATTGCACAAACCTATCCTGGCGATAGTTTTGATAATCTATCCTCAACCCGCGGAATTATATTACCTAATGGAAAGGAAGAAGATGAAAAAATATTCTATACCTACCATGTGCAGCCAGATTATTTTGATTTAATGGATATTAAATTCTTGGCTGGCGGAACCTTTCTTCCCTCATCGGAAGGGAAGGGAAGACAAGTTATAGTCAATGAAACTTTTCTTAAGAATATGGGCATTTCATCTGCTGATGATGTACTGAATAAAACACTGGGGTTTTGGGGCTATAATGAATGGAGGGTAGCCGGAGTAATTAAGGATTACTATCATTTTGGACTAAAGAGTCCCATGTTGCCTATGATTATCCGTTACCAGAGTGATGTAAATAATCTGTTGGTAAAATTAGATCCTTCTGCGGCATCACTCTTAGGTTTCGAATCTTCTATTTCACAAATAAAATCAGTATGGACCCGAATCTTCCCCAAAAGCACGTTTAATTATACTTTTTTAGATCAAAAATTTGAAGCGCAATACAAAGAAGACAAAGCCTTTGGGTCTGCTTTTCAGGTTTTCACTGTTCTTGCTATTCTTATTGCGGCCATGGGCTTGTTTGGACTTACATCCTACACTGTGGTGCAACGTAAAAAGGAAATAGGCATACGTAAGGTAAATGGGGCGACCATCCCGCAAGTGCTTGCACTTTTAAATAAGGATTTTGTTAAATGGGTAGGCGTAGCTTTTGTTATTGCAGTGCCTGTTTCTTGGTATGCTATGAATCAATGGCTAGAAGGCTTTGCATACCGTACAACACTTAGTTGGTGGGTGTTTGCTTTGGCGGGAATTTCAGCACTTTTAATCGCCTTGCTGACCGTAAGTTGGCAGAGTTTTCAAGCAGCGGTCGCTAATCCAGTAGATTCCTTAAGAGACGAATAAAGAAATCATCATTCAAAAAATAAAATAATCATGAAGACAATCACAACCATTATTCTAACTATCGCATGTATAGCAAATACCCAAGCACAACGTGTTAAAAAAATAAAAGGGAATGGAAATATAGTCACCATAGAAAGACAAGTAGGAAACTATGAGGGTATTACCGTTGGTGGATTTTACGAAGTAACCTTGGTGGAAGGTGCAGAAGGCAACATCACCTTGACTGCTGAAGATAATATTTTAGAATACATAGAGACGGAGGTCAGAGGTAATACCTTGACGATAAAATCCAAGAATAATATGCAATTGAAGCCATCTTTAGGAAAGAAGGTTTTTATTACCATTCCCGTGGAGAAGATAAATGCTATTAGACTATCTGGTTCGGGGAAAGTCAGCGCTACCTTAACGCTGGAGTCGTCCAATTTTAAAGTGCATACATCAGGGTCTAGAAATGCAGTATTGAATATTAAAGCAAAAAGAATTACGGTAATTTCTTCTGGTTCTAGTGCTATTACTTTGGACGGTAGTGCAGAAAGTTTGGATATCACGGCTTCAGGTTCATCGAACCTAAGGGCTTTTGAATTAATATCGGATACGGCCGAGATTAGGTCCTCTGGTTCTTCTAATATCCGAATTGCAGTTAACAGCCAAATTGATTCAAGGTCTTCGGGATCAAGTAATATCAAGTACCGTGGAAACCCAAAAAAAGTGCATAGTAAATCTTCTGGTTCAAGTAAGTTGTCTAAAGAGTAGAAACCCTGTAAATGCCTTCAGAGTAGAATGAAAATATAACTTTTGAGCCATAATTATAAAACTTGAAAAATGTTAAAGCACAATTTATTACTTTACTTAAGGAACATTAAAAAACATAAAGGTAGTTTTTTAATCAATCTAATAGGATTGACTACAGGTATGACTTGCGCGTTATTAGTTTATCTATGGGTTTCTGATGAAATGGCCATGGATAAGTTTCATGAAAACGATAGCCGCTTATTCCAAGTATTTAGAAATCAACCCAATGGCGATGGCGAAATAGCTACCTATGAATCCAATTCGAGTCTCATGCTCACTTCTTTAAAGCAAGAGGTTCCTGAAATTGAAATGGCTGCAGCTTTTTATACACTCGAAGGTGCAATGCTTGAAAATGAGGAAATGAAGTTGCGGGTTGATGGTAATATGGTAAGTGAAGACTATTTTAAAATGTTCTCTTATCCGATAATTGCTGGAGATAAAAATAACCTACTTAACGAGGTAAACTCGATTGCCATTTCAAAAGAATTAGCCGATATCTTTTTTGGTGTGGGTAATAATCCTATAGGAAAAACTTTGACTACCAAACACGGCGAAGATCAAATTGATGCCATTTTTACGGTTTCAGGAGTTTTTGAAATTCCTGTTCATTCGTCACAACAATTTGATTTTGTACTCAGCTACAAAAAGTTTTTAGAACTAAGAGACCCTAAGTGGATTCATTGGGGGAGTAATAGTTCTGGGGTATATGCAATGTTGAAATCAGGAGTAGATATAAATTCCTTTAATTATAAAATAGCTGACTTTATAACCAAAAAGAGTGAAAGGGCTAGAGCTACTGTGTTTTTGGCACGTTTTTCTGATAATTATTTGAAAGGGCGTTTTGAAAATGGTGTGCAAACGGGAGGAAGAATCAATTATGTGATATTATTCTCCTTGGTAGCCTTTTTTGTATTGATGATTGCTTGTATCAATTTTATGAATTTATCTACCGCTAGAGCTTCTAGAAGATTAAAAGAAGTAGGTGTAAAAAAAGCCGTTGGTGCCAGTAGGAAATCATTAATATTTCAATTCCTTACGGAATCTTTATTGCTTTCGTTTTTCTCCCTCTTTTGCTCGGTTTTCTTGGTGTCCATATTGCTGTCATGGTTTAATAATGTAACGGGAAAAGAACTACAGTTTGTTCTTGAAGGTAATGCTATTTTGTCACTACTTTCCATCACTGTACTCACCGGATTAATTTCAGGTAGCTACCCTGCGTTGTACCTGTCAAAATTGAATGTAATAAAGGTTTTGAAAGGAAAAATAAGTGCTGCATTTGGGGAGCTTTTGATTCGTAAAGGCTTGGTGATTTTTCAGTTCAGTATTTCTATTCTTTTGATCGTTGCCGTCAGTGTTATTTATATGCAGCTCGATTTTATACAATCAAAAAATCTAGGTTATAATAAAGACAACGTTCTTGTTTTTGATAGAGAAGACGGGCTTTTATCTAATATGGAAACTTTTCTTGAAGAAGCAAAACAGCTGCCCGGAGTGGTAAATGCATCTTATATGCAGGGTGATATGACTAGTTTTAATAATTCCTCATGGGGTCATTCATGGCCTGGTCAAACCGAGGAATCTAAAAACCTTATGTTTAGGCATGCCCATGTTGGATCCAATTTTATTGAGACCATGGGTATAGAAATGGCAGACGGGCGCTCTTATGTGAACGAAAAACCGGATACTAATTCAAAAATCATCTTGAATGAAACTGCCGTAAAGCTTATGGGTCTTGAAAATCCTATCGGTACCATAATTGATATGCGAGGCCCAAATAGGGAGATAATTGGCGTAGTCAGAGACTTTAATATTCAATCGCTATATGAAGAAATTGCTCCAATGGCGCTCCTATGTAGAACAGAATGGGTAAGTAATATGGCAGTAAAAATTAAGGCAGGTGAAGAAAAAGAAGCCATTTCAGCACTTACTGTTTTGTATACTAAGTTTAATCCAGGATTATCTTTTGATTTTCGATTTTTAGATAATCAGTACCAGCAATTGTACGAATCTGAGCAGCGTGTTGCAACCTTATCCAAATATTTTGCTGGATTAGCAATCTTAATTTCCTGTTTGGGACTTTTCGGGCTTGCGGCCTTTACAGCAGAAAGAAGAAGAAAAGAAATCAGTATTCGCAAAGTATTAGGACAAAGCATTGGTGGTGTAACTGCAATGCTTTCCAGTGAGTTTGTGAAATTGGTATTGATTTCAATGTTGATTGCTTTGCCGCTGGCTTACTTGTTTGCAAATAACTGGCTAAGTCAATTCGCCTACCGCATACCCTTAAAATTCTCGTATTTTGTAGGTGCAGGTGCATTAGCATTGATGGTAGCAGTGTTAACTGTAGGAAGTCAAGCAATACGCGCTGCAACCAGAAATCCAATTAATGCCCTTAGAGAAGAATAAAAGCAAAAATTATGTTTAAGAACTATTTAAAAATTGCTTGGAGAAATCTTTGGAAGGATAGTATTTTTTCCTCAATTAATGTTGTTGGTCTTACGGTAGCATTCGGGGTCGCCATATTACTTTTCATGACCGCTTATTTTGCCTTGTCTTATGAGGATATCCATGAGAACAAAGACCGACTTTTTAAAGTGTACGCCATACAGCAAACACCTCAAGGTTCTGATGCAGGCACAAGTCAACCCACACCATTCGCTGAAGCATTACAAGATGAGGTTCCGGGTATCGCTAATAGTACTCGGGTGCTTGAGGATCCATCACTAGTTATTTATGAAGACAGGGAATTAACCTTGGACGCCGTTTGGGTGGATAAGGATTTCTTCAACATGTTTACTTTTCCAATTTTCAAGGGAAAGGGAGCTAGCCCTTTAGATGACATGTCAACAGTGGTGCTATCCCGAGAAGCTTCGGAAAAATTATTAGGGAAAACTGAACCCATCGGCAAAATAATAAACGTGTTAATCAATGGCAAGGAGCAGCCATTTACTGTTGCTGCCATTGCAGAAAATACTCCGAAAACTACTGAAATGGGTTTCGAAATAGCACTAAGATTCGAAAATAATCCGGAGTATAATCAAACAAAAGAGAGTTGGAACGCCCAGTATCATCAAGTTTATGTGCAGTTGAATGATAACGTGGCGGTTGATGCCTTTGAGCGTGGGACAAAAGAGTTTGCGAGTGTACATTACAAGGAAGTAATTTCCAATGCAAAACGGGACGGGGCAATCGCTAATGAAAATGGCACATTTAGGCTTATAAAATTACTGCCGTTAAAAGATATGCGGTTTACCAGTTTCAGTAAAGGCTATGCAAATGTGAGTAGAGCTACGCCATATATGATTTTAGTTGTGGCTCTTTTGATATTGTTTATTGCCTGTGTCAATTTTGTCAATATGAGTATTTCCAAAACGTCACAGCGTTTAAAGGAAATTGGAATGCGAAAAACCCTTGGTGCTAAGCGAAAGCAGCTGTTTTTTCAGTTTTGGAGCGAAAGTCTATTGATTTTCGCAACCGCTTCCTGTATGGGTCTGCTTTTAAGTTATCTTTTGTTAGATACGTTTAAAACCATGTTCAGGACCGAAGTGACTTTTGAACTTCTGACTGATCCTGCTATTATATTGGCCTGTGTTGGATCAATACTTATAATTACGCTTTTGGTAGGTGGATATCCAGCCATGGTATTATCTCGAATAGGCACCTTGCAGTCTTTGAAGGGAAAGCTAGAGACCAATGGAAATAATCGGTTACGTGATGGTTTAATGGTCGTTCAATTCGGTATTGCTATTTTGTTGATTACGGGAACATTAGTGCTTCAGGAACAAATAAATTTCATGCGAAATAAGGATTTAGGTTTTACCAAGGAGCAGGTAATTTCGTTTCCAATGAATGGTAAGAAAAATACCTATGCCGTGTTAACGCTCTTAAAACAAGAACTTAATGGACAGCCAGATGTGATTTCCGTTTCTGCAGCTGACAATAACCTAGGCAGAGGAACTGATGGGAGTCGTTCTTCTAGTTCTATTGGTTTTGAATATAAAGGCAAAGTGGTCATGAGTAATTTTTTGGTGGTAGATCCTAACTTTATACAAACCTTAGATTTGAAGATGGTCTCGGGTAGGCCTTTTAATTCAGCTTCAGATAGTCTTGGGGTCATTATCAATGAAGCCATGGCAGAGCAGTTGGGGGATGAAGACCCACTTTCCACCCGTTTAAAAATCAACGGGGATAACCTTTCACCAGTACTTGGGGTTGTTAAGAACTATCATTTCCAAGACTTGGATAAAGCAATTGAACCCATCCTGTTTTTTATGAGTCGTGATTTACCGTTATCGTATGCCTACGTAAAAGTTGCACCAGAGAATATGGCTAAAAGCTTTACCGCAGTTTCGGAAGCATGGAAGAAACTTGAGCCGAATGCAGAATTTATGGGCTCTTTTTTGGATGAAAATATAGATAGGACCTTTAGGAGAGAAAAATCCATGGCGGCTATGGTTACTGCAGGTTCCATTATCGCAATTGTGCTGAGTTGTATCGGGCTTTTTGCAATGTCCATGCTCATAGTTACCCAACGAACCAAAGAAATAGGAATACGAAAAGTTGTTGGTGCCAGCGTAACATCCATCACGTATATATTGACTAAAGATTTTCTGAAACTGGTAATTTTCGCCTTTCTAATAGCAACACCAGTTGCCTGGTGGTTTACAAAGCAATGGCTTGAAAATTATGCTTACCATATAGACTTAAGCTGGAGCTTTTTTGCAGTGGGTGGCGTATTAGCCTTCATCATTGCTATCTTAACCATAAGCACAAAAACCATAAAGGCTGCTATGCAGAACCCTGTAAAAAGCTTAAGAGACGAGTAATATCAAATTAGAAAATGCTAAAAAACTATCTAAAAGTAGCTCTAAGGAATATCTATAAACATCACATGTTTTCTGTGATAAATATTTTTGGATTATCCATAAGCATGGCAACGTGTTTACTTATTATGCTACTAGTTTATGGACAAAAAAAGGTAGATAATTTTCATAAAAAACAAGACCGTATAGTTCGTGTTTTAAGTGTAAATGATTCATACTCTTATGCCTCCACCCCAATGCCACTTGCCACAACGTTATTGCAAGAATATCCACATCTAGTGGAAGATGCTGTTCGAGTAAAATCCAGTTTCGTAGGTGGTGATGTGGTGTACGGGGACAGTCGCGTGCCTCTTGCTGGACGTTATGTAGATGAAAATTTTTTCAAAATATTCGATTTTCCATTGATTGAGGGAAATATCGAAAATGTACTGCAAGCTCCTTTTTCCATGGTGCTCACAAAAAAGTCCGCTGATAAACTATTTGGGAGTGAAAACCCCATAGGAAAATCGGTAAAATTGAATGATGTCGGATTGAATACCTTCGATATTGATTTGCTTTCAACGGATAATACAGAAACGCTACTTGGTGATTTTACTGTTACCGGTATCGTCGACAATACCTTGCCATCACATATCCAATTTGAATTTTTAGTTTCTATGACCACTATTCCGGCTTTGGTAAATCAGGGTAAAAGCGAAGCGGTTTTTGATGATTGGAAAAATTATTTTGATGGTTATCTCTATGTATTGGTAAAAGAAGGCATAACCGAAAAGGATTTGGCTCCAATACTTGCCGATATTTCCATAGAAAAATATGCTGCTACCGATCATCTAGATATTTCTTTTACGACAGAGCAACTCTCTGAGATTACTCCCGGTAATTTTCATCAAAACCCGATTAGCTTGAGAATGCCCATTGAGGCGATTTACTTTCTTTCCTTTTTAGGATTGGTGGTTTTATTTTCCGCAGTCTTTAATTACGTTAACCTTTCATTTGCAAGATCTCTAGCCCGTTCAAAGGAAGTTGGAGTGAGAAAGACCATGGGTGCCAGTCGTTATCAGGTGTTTATGCAGTTTGTTATTGAATCTATTCTAATTACCCTCTTGTCTTTAGCGCTTGCCATGGGCATACTTAACATATTGAGTTTTTTCTTTTCCAGTCTTTGGATAAATCAGTTTCTAATTCTCGACCTCACACCTGACTTGATGCTCTTTTTGCTATTTATTGGATTCAGTATTTTGGTAGGAAGCTTGGCTGGATTGTTGCCGGCTACTTTTCTTTCCTCCTTTTCTCCTATCCAAACATTACGAAATTCTTCAGGTGTATCGCTTGGTAGCAGTAGACGCTTCACATTAAAGAAGGGTTTAGTCTTAGCACAGTTTTGTGCTTCCCTGTTTTTTATCATTACCACATTGTTGATTTTTTCGCAATTAAACTACCTGTTAGAAAAAGAATATGGCTTTGATCAAGCTAATATGATTAATGTAAAACTTCAAGGGATTGAATATGAAACTTTGGCCAATGAGTTCAGACAAAATCCTTCAATTCAAACGATATCTGCAAGTTCTTTTGTCCCTGGTACTGGAGGGTATAGCGGAGTTACGGAAATCAAAACTTCAAAAATGTCTGAGAGCGAATTAACAGTAAGCTTTATAGGTGTAGATGAGAATTTTATCCCCAACCTAAAGCTCCAAATGTTGGCTGGTAACAACTTTCCGGTTTCCGTTCCAAAGAGCGATGAAACCATGGTCATCGTAAATGAAGCAGTCGCTCGGTTACTGGGATACACCGAGACAAAGAACATTATAGGAGAAACTATTTTGATAGGCAAAGAACAAAGTGCATTGCAAGTAATAGGGCTGACCGAAAACTTCATTTTTGACCTATTGACCGAAGCAGAAAAAGATGAGCCGCTGCTTTTGCGCTACCTTCCGAATGAATTTGCTTATTTGAACGTACGTTACCATTCGGCCTCAGATGCTAATATAATACTTTCATTCATGGAGGAAAAATGGAAGAAATTGGATAAAGTACATTCCTTTAAATATGATATGTATGCCGATGAATTAAAGGCTACAAATTCTATATTTACTGATATTATTTCCATTTTAGGCTTTATTTCATTTTTGGCCATCACGATTGCATCTCTTGGCCTCTTGGGTATGGCAGCTTTTACCGCTGAAACAAAGAAAAAGGAAATAGGAATTAGAAAAGTACATGGTGCTAAAATCCGGAATATTGCATTATCGCTATCTAATGGGTATCTATGGTTGTTTGTTTTCGCCATTTTGATTACTGTTCCAATGGCCTATTTAGCGAATACCCTATGGTTAGAAGAATTTGCATATCGGGTGGATTTTAGTATCTGGATTTTAGTTGCTGGAATAGGAATTATGTTTGTTCTTGGCTCAAGTACCGTCTTGTCCCAAACCCTTAGAGCGGCAATGAATAATCCCATAGAAAGTTTAAGGGAAGAATAGAGAAATTAAATTAATAAAATTCCCTCCTTCGAGGGAATGACATAAAACGAAAATTATGCTACTACAATTAAACAACATTTTTAAATGGGTCAATTCAGGAGGTCAACGTATTTTCCTATTAAAGGATATCAATCTTCAGGTGGAAGAAGGGGAGTTTATTTCGATAATGGGGCCTTCGGGTTCCGGTAAATCAACGCTCTTGAATGTCATAGGAATGTTGGATGCTTTTGATGAGGGTGAATATAACTTTTTGGATGAATCTGTTCATACGCTTAAAGAAAAGCATCGAGCAAATCTCTACAAGGAATATATCGGTTTTGTATTTCAGTCCTATCACTTGTTAGATGAACTCACGGTACAGGAAAATCTGGAAATGCCCTTGTTATACAAAAAATATAAGGGTTCCGAACGTAAGGCTATGGTGGCCGATATGCTTGATCGGTTCAATATCGTTGGTAAAAAAGATCTGTTTCCTGCACAATTAAGTGGTGGGCAGCAGCAGTTGGTTGGAGTTGCAAGGGCTTTAATTGCAAGTCCAAAATTAATATTAGCTGATGAACCAACAGGAAACCTAAACTCGCAACAGAGCGAAGAGATTATGGAGCTCTTCAAAAAACTGAATCAAGAAGATGGGGTAACTATCATTCAGGTAACTCATTCAGAAAAGAATGCTGCCTATGGTTCGCGTACCATCAATTTATTGGATGGGAGGAAGGTATCTTAGTATTATTAAATTATTAAAAATGACTATCTGTGTCTAATTAAGTAGGTTAGTTATATTCTATAATATAGGCTTTACCTATAAATAATGCGTATTCACAACAATTTTTAGGTTATTGCTTTATGCATTATATCTTTGTACTCTGTTTAATCCTAAAATGGGATTATTAAAAATAGTGATGGGTACTACAAGAATTTCATGTATAGTTTTTTTCCTTTTACTAGGGCTTATGTCCTTTGGGCAATCTACAATTACAATTGAGGTAAATTGGCCCAATTGGTCATCAGAAAATAGAGTTTCTTTTAGAAGTCCTTCTTTGGTTCAAATTGGTTCAAGTATTTGTAATCCAGCTGCTTGTTTTGATGGTATCGGAAACAATTCATATTCCAATAGTGGAAGTTTAGCAACCTACACGGGGATTTCTCAAGGATTAGGCTATTCATTACTTTTGGAAGATGACTTTGGAGATGCTTGGAATGGTGCAGGGTCTTTTGTTAGGGTATATCAAAATGGTAGTTTAATACTAACAGCCGATCTTACAGTTGGATCATCGACAGAAGTGTTTTTTGATATTGAAAATGACACGGATGGCGATGGTATCTATGATAGTGTAGATATTGATGACGATAATGATGGTATAACCGACGAGGAAGAGTATTGTACCAATGCCAATGTAGCTTTTTTTGGGTCGTCTAATGTTGGAACTAGGACTGTTTCATTTAGTCATGCCAATACAGGGTATACAAGATTGGATCTTACCACTTTTGACAATTCTTTTCAGTTAACGGTTAATGGCACAACCGTTCATAATTCTATATTGGAATTTGAGAATGGTGCATTAGGTGGCGGTGAAATTTATACACGTTTTCAATCTGATAATGCCTTAATCGCGTCACCTTGGGTGGCTAATTCTAATGGTCTTCCAAGATTACGATTACTTATAGACGAATCAGGCACTGTATCCGTATTTGGTAGCAGGACCACAGGGTCTGCCAATTTAGAGCCTATGCAGGCCGAAGGCGGAGTTCCCTTTAATACGATTACATGGGTTAGTGGTACCAATTCCTTTACCTTGGTAAACCAAGATGGTCCAGGGCCAGAGAGTTTAAACGGAACTATATTTGCAAGTGCTATATGTGATACCGACGGAGATGGTTTAGATAATAGCTTAGATTTGGATTCAGATAATGACGGTATTTATGATATCGTAGAGAGTGGAGTATTGGCTACCGCTGGCGTAAATGATATGAACAATAATGGGGTTATTGACGGAGCTCCTGCTGCCTTTGGAGCTAATGGATTATTTTCAAATATTGAGAATGTAGATACAGCCTACGCAGACCTTAACTATAGTATTGCCGATAGTGATGGTGATGCTACATATGATCTCTTTGAATTGGATGCGGATAACGATAGTTGTAACGATGTAAACGAAGCTGGGTATACAGATGCCAACTCAGATGGTATTTTAGGGCCGTTACTAGTTACAGTTGATAGTAACGGTCTGGTAACTTCCGGTTCAGATGGTTATACCGAACCTTTAGACGTCAATATTAATGCTGTTTATGAATTCCAAGAAGCTGGGGCTGGACCTACCATCACTACAGAACCAATCAGTATTGCGGTTTGCCCTGAGTGTATAGCACAATTTGAAGTTATTGGCCTAAATATAGATACGTATCAATGGCAAGTTTTGGAGAGCGGTATTTGGGTAGATTTAACAGATACGGTAGTATACAGCGGTACTGGCACCAATACCTTAAGTATTAATACGATACAAGCTAATGGTAAACAATATAGAGCTGAACTTTCTAATGTTTATTATGCCTGTGATCCAACGGAATTTTCGAATATTGTTACCCTAAATACAAAAGTTAATCAAATTCTTACCAATAGGAGGATAACCTATAGAGTCAATAAACAGTAGAATTACTTATTCAAGAGTACTTATGCTATTGGATGGGCGTAAGGTTTAAAATAAGAGATATCTAATTTGTATACCCTTCTGGATGCATTTCGTCATACTGGGTATTTTTTTGAAAGGCTTCGGCTAATAAAAGGATGCTTGCCTCATCATATAAATTACCAACAAGGGTAATGCTGGTAGGATGCTGTTCTTTATCAAGGCCAGTAGGAATTGAAATTACAGGATGCCCCGTAAGATTAGTGATGACTAATTGCCGGTTACCAAAAGTTGGAGAAATTAGTACGTCATATTCCTTCATGATAGTATTCATTTTTTCGATAAGAACCTGACGATGTCTATTGGCTTGTAAGTATTCCACCGCAGGAATTAACCGGGCTTGCCGTAAGGAATTTGCTCTAGATTTTTGATCCTGTTCCACCATTTTATCCACATCACCTGAGCGTACTAAATCGTCAAAAAATGCTCCAGCCTCAGCCCTTAAGATAATATCAAAACTTTTGTAGGGGATATCTTCAGGTAATTCTACTTCGTTTAAGGTTAGGCCTAATTTTTTAAAAGTTTTAATAGCCCTTTCTGAGTTATGCTTACTTAAAGTGGTGTCTTTTTCTATGTCTTTTTTGAGATAACCTATCCGTAGGGTGGAGATATTTTTTTGAGGTTCAAAACCATCAGGATATGTGGTTGTTGTTTGATCTCTTGGGTCCTTTCCGGTAATAACGCTGTAAACGATGGCACAATCTTCGGCACTTCTGGTCATTGGTCCAACCTTATCCATAGACCAGCTAAGACTCATTACTCCATATCTACTCACCCTACCGTAAGTTGGCCTTAAACCAGTAATACCGTTTTTGGTACTTGGTGATGTAATAGACCCTAAGGTTTCCGTGCCAAGGGCAAAGGGAACTAAGCCGGCAGAAGTAGCCGATCCGGAACCTGCCGATGAACCACTGGCACCTTCTTTGGTATCCCATGGATTTTTTGTTTTACCACCAAACCAAACATCCCCGCGAGCCAAGGAACCTGAAACCAATTTGGCAATAAGAACTGCACCTGCATTTTGGAGTCGTTCAACAACGGTTGCCGTCATATCTATTTCCTGATTTTTGTAGGGTTCAGCGCCCCAAGTAGTTTTGTAACCTTTTACGGCCATTAAATCCTTAACGCCATAAGGTATTCCATGAAGTATACCCCGGTATTTACCTTCTGCTAGCTCTTTATCCATTTTTTTTGCCTGTTCAAGAGCCAGTTCTTCGGTAATGGTGATGGTACATTCAAGAATTGGGTTATACTTTTTATGACGTTCTATAAAAAATTCGGTCAGCGCTACCACAGTTATTTTTTTATGTTTAATTAGCGAGGCTAATTGGCTAATAGAATAAAAAGCAAGATTGTTTTTGTCTTTAGGCAATGCTACGTCAGCTGGTATTTTCCAATCTGGAAAACCGGCCTGTGGTCTGGTGGAAAAGTCTTTCGGTATAGGGTCAAAGCGTATCGCAGGAAAGACGTCATTGTCCAATGTATATTTTCGTAAAGAATCAAAACCTTCTTTATTTTGCTCCAAATAAGGATAAAGGGTGTCTATGTATTTTTCATTGAATTCTATACCAATGATTTTTAGACTTTTAGCTACATCGACTTTTGAAAATTTAGCTTTAGATTGTTTACAGTCGCTTAGGAGAAATACCAGACAGCTTAATAAAATGAATCCACTTAGTTTTTTATAAAATAATGACATATATTTTCGAATTTAAATCACCAATTCTAAAGTACGCTTTTTGCATTGCTTTGTTGCCTTACCCGCTGCTAAATGAAGGAAAATTTCTTTTATAACAGCGGTAGATATTGTTTATGATGACATATTCATTTTCAATCCAGTAACTTCATAATCTCAGCCCTAAGAACTATCTTTGTTGTTTAGAATCGATATACATAATGAAGTTAGATAAAAAGGAAATACTGAAGGCGTTGGAACTTATAACGGTTCCTGGGGAAGGCCAGAACATGGTAGAAAGTGGAGCCGTTAAAAACATAATGATTTTTGGCGATGAGGTAGAGGTAGATATTGTTATTTCAAACCCAAGCTTACAGGCACGAAAAAAGACTGAAGTAGAGATTTTAAAGACCATCCACAAAGAGGTTTACGAGAAGGCTAAAATCAAGATAAACATAAAGGTAGATGCTCCAGCAGCTAAACCCAAAACGAATGAGATAAAAGGAAAACCTATTCCTGGTATTCAAAATATTATCGCAGTAGCATCGGGTAAAGGGGGCGTTGGTAAATCTACGGTAACGGCAAATTTGGCAGTAACCTTGGCCAAAATGGGCTTTAAAGTAGGATTGTTGGATGCTGATATTTATGGTCCTTCGATGCCCATTATGTTCGATGTTGCCCAAGAGAAACCTTTGGCCGTAAACGTAAATGGTAAATCAAAAATGAAGCCTGTAGAGAGCTACGGGGTAAAATTACTTTCTATTGGGTTTTTCACACAACGAGATCAAGCCGTAATCTGGAGAGGTCCTATGGCTTCTAAAGCTCTGAACCAAATGATTTTTGATGCCCACTGGGGTGAGATAGATTTTATGCTATTAGATCTGCCACCAGGCACAGGAGATATTCACTTGAGTATTATGCAGGCTATGCCAGTAACTGGGGCTGTAGTTGTAAGTACGCCGCAAGAAGTGGCACTGGCAGATGCCAGAAAAGGAGTGGCTATGTTCCAACAAGACTCCATAAATGTACCTGTGCTGGGAATTATAGAGAATATGGCGTATTTTACTCCGGAAGAACTTCCTGATAATAAATACTATATCTTTGGAAAGGAAGGTGCTAAAAACTTAGCTCAAGATCTTAAAGTTCCTTTTTTAGGCGAAATTCCTTTAGTACAGAGCATACGTGAAGCAGGCGATATAGGCAGACCGGCAGCAATGCAAGATGGTACCGCAGTGCAGTTGGCTTTTGAGGAAATAACGAAGAACGTGGTTCAAGAAACAGTGAATAGAAACACCAATATACCGCCTACAGAGGCAATAAAAATAACAACAATGGCAGGGTGTTCCGCCGTTAAAAAGAAGTAGCTATGGTTACAATGACTTCAGAGGAGCTGAAAAGTAATGTAGAGAAGGCCCTTGCCGAAATACGTCCATTTTTACAGAGTGATGGTGGGGATATTACCCTTATTTCCATAGATAACGAAAGTTCTGTAAAGGTACGTTTGGAAGGGAACTGCGTTGGCTGTTCCGTAAATCAAATGACCTTAAAGAGTGGGGTTGAAATGACCATTAAAAAGTATGCTCCACAAATAGAAGAGGTGGTTAATGTTGTATAGTTTAAAACTGATGAATATCATACTTTAATACCTTTCAAGAGTGATATCTTTGCTGTGTTTTCAAAAGAAATTTTAGATGATTCAAACCGATATATTGATAATTGGAGCTGGGCCTACGGGTCTTTTTGCCGTTTTTGAAGCTGGACTTTTAAAGTTAAAATGTCATTTAATTGATGCTTTGCCGCAACCTGGCGGACAATGTACCGAGCTGTATCCAAAAAAGCCCATTTATGATATCCCTGGTTTTCCAGAGGTACTTGCTGGAAGTTTGGTAGATAATCTTATGGAACAGATAAAGCCTTTTCAGCCTGGGTTTACTTTTGGGGAAAGAGCGGAAACAATTGAAAAATTAGAAGATGGTACTTTCGTTGTAACCACTTCTAAAGGAACCAAGCATCAGGCGCCTATTGTTGCCATTGCAGGTGGATTGGGTAGCTTTGAACCTCGCAAACCACAATTGGATAACATCGCTGCTTATGAAGATAACGGAGTGGCATACATGATAAAGGATCCTGAGGTATATCGAGATAAAAAGGTGGTTATTGCTGGTGGTGGTGATTCTGCTTTGGATTGGAGTATTTTTCTCTCTGATGTGGCATCTGAGGTAACGTTAGTACATAGACGTAACGAGTTCAGAGGTGCCTTGGATTCTGTTGAAAAAGTTCAGCATTTAAAGGATTTAGGTAAAATAAAACTAATTACTCCAGGTGAGATTGTAGGATTACAAGGTGTCGATACCTTGGAATCCGTTATCATTAGAAAATCTGCCAATGCTGCTGAAGACATTATGTTGGAGACTGACCATTTTATACCCTTATTCGGCTTGTCTCCGAAATTGGGACCTATCGGTGATTGGGGATTAGAGATAGAAAAAAATGCTATTAAGGTTGATAATACATTGGATTATCAGACCAATATCCCTGGTATTTATGCGATTGGGGATGTCAACACCTATCCCGGGAAGTTAAAATTGATTCTTTGTGGTTTCCACGAAGCTACGTTAATGTGCCAAAGTGCCTACCAGCGCATTTTTCCAGATAAAAAATATGTAATGAAATATACAACTGTGGGAGGTGTTACAGGATTTGATGGCACTAAGAAAGAAGCACCCAAAGCAGTGGTAAAAGCTATTAACTAAGGCTAAGAAAATAAGAATATTTTCCGCTTCTAAGTCGAAGGACTATAAAGGGGATTGTTTGAATATGTAACCTCACATGAGTGATATCAAAATAAAAATTACCGATAGGGAAGGAGTTTCTCACGAAGTAGATGCTCCCACCGATATGAACATGAACCTCATGGAGGTAGTGCGGGCTTACGAATTAGCTCCAGAAGGAACTATTGGGATTTGCGGTGGCATGGCTATGTGTGCTTCTTGTCAGTGTTATGTGCAATCGAATCAACACCTTCCGAAAAAATCGGATGAAGAGGAAGCCATGCTCTCCGAAGCGTTTAATGTAAAAGAGAATTCCCGCTTGGGATGTCAACTACACATTTCTGAAGAAATGGACGGTCTTGAGGTGGAACTGGCTCCGGAGGAACTTTAAATCCTCGCCTGATACGTAAATAGGTTATAATACCTGCCTTGGGTTGCAATTAATTCATCATGCGTTCCTTGCTCAGCTATCTTGCCATTTTCAATTACCAAAATCTGATTGGCCTTTCTAATGGTACTTAACCTGTGGGCGATAACAAAAGTTGTTCTGCCTTCGGTTAGTGTAGCCAGACTTTTTTGAATCAAGGCTTCACTCTCTGTATCTAAATTAGACGTAGCTTCATCCAAAATCAGGATTTTTGGATTGGCTAAAATAGCTCTAGCGATTGCAATACGTTGGCGCTGACCACCAGAAAGTTTTACGCCACGCTCCCCAATCAAGGTTTCTAAGCCATCATCAAAACGATTTGTAAATTCATCAACATAAGCCGCTTTAACTGCTGCCTGTAATTCTTCTTCTGTAGCATTAGGTCTCGGAAAAAGAATATTTTTTCGAATGCTACCTTCAAACAAAAATTCGTCCTGTAGCACAACTCCTAAATTTTTACGATAGCTGTTGAGGTTTACTTTGGAAATATCGTTCCCGTCAATAGTTATCCTGCCAGATTCAGGATTTAAGAATGTAGCTGCCAAACCAGCAATAGTGCTTTTGCCTGAACCAGAACTACCCACCAAAGCAACTACCGAACCAGATTTTACTTCAAAATTTATGTTATGCAATACTTCTTTGTCTTCCTCATATGCAAAGGATACATCTTTAAACACAATATCACCCTTCATTTTATCCAGTAGAATAGTGCGGTTTTCCTCGTCTGATTCTGGAGTCATGTTCATTAGTTCCTCGGTACGGTCTAAACCTGCCAATGCTTCCGTTAATTGACTGCCAATATTGCTCATTTGTACAATGGGGGCTACCATAAGAGCTAACAAAAATGTAAATTCCAAAAAAAGACCAATAGTTAACTCATCCATCATGATTTTATAACCACCAATCCCCATTATTCCGGTGGTTGCAATACCTAACAAAAAGGTAGAAGAGCTGGTCATAAATGCCGTTGCGGTTAAACTCTTTTTTACGTTCTGAAAGAGCTTATCAACTCCTTCTTCAAAAATTTTGTTTTCTTGGGCTTCCGCATTAAATCCTTTAATTACCCGAACTCCACCAAGAGTTTCTGTCAATCTTCCTGTAACTTCTGCATTTATTTTTCCGCGATTTCTAAAAATAGGACGAATTATTTTAAATGCTTTTAGCGCAATTAGAGCAAAGATGGCTAGAGGGACAAGGGTAAACAGCGTCATAGTCCAACTTATTCTTAGAAGAAGTATAAGTGATACTACCGCTGTAATCGTTCCACCAACGAGTTGCACTAGTCCGGTACCAATAAGATTTCGAACACCTTCCACATCGGTCATAATTCTAGAAACTAAAGCACCCGACTTTGCATTGTCAAAGAAACGGATGGGTAAGGAAAGGACTTTTTTCTGTACTTGCGCACGCAGTTCCGAGATAAGGAACTGTGCTTGCACGCTTAATATTTTAGTTAATAGGAAAGAAGTGACGGCTTGCACTAAAATAGCTATAGCAACTGCACCTACAAGTAATTTAAGGAAGTCAATATCCTTGTTGGGGATAATATCGTCCATTAAATATTTGAGTGATAGAGGTGCTACAAAACTTGCTGCTTTGCTAATAACGATTAACAATAGACCCATAAAAACGAGATTACGTCTAGGCCAAATAATAGTTTTGAATGCACTTAAAATACTTACTTTTTTCTCTACCATATTTCTTGTTTCGAAAGAAGTTGCAAGTTAGTTGAAATTAAAGAGAATAGTTGTCGTTAGTAAATTGTATGTAATCGTAATCTAGTTTTGGACCAGTGTACTACAATTTTAAAATTCAGTTTTTCAATACAATAGGTAAGAATGTTTTTCTTACTCTTACATTATTGGTTTCTTCTGTTGTCTATTCTCAGAACCAATACATGCAAATTAAAGAAATTGTAACGGACAGTGCTGGTATTTTTACAACCAACGAAGTTTCTGAACTCAAGGAAAAATTAACGGCTTTTGAAGCGGAAACGACCAACCAATTGGTCGTAGTGACCATTGATCAATTGGGTTTTGAAACCATTGAAGGATATGCAAATAGACTTTTCAATCAAAATGGCTTAGGACAAGAAGGAAAGGATAATGGGCTGCTTATTCTTTTTTCAAAACAAGATAGAGAAGTACGAATTGAGGTTGGTTATGGTCTGGAACCTTACATAACAGACGCCGTAGCATCGCGGATCATTAGAAACACTATGATTCCTAATTTTAAAAAGGAGAAATATTATGAAGGTATTTCGAAGGCTATAGATCAATTAATTATGTTTTTAAATGACCCAGAAGCACTAGACGAGTTTAAAGAGGAAATTAAAAGTAGTGAAGTTAGAAATGAGTGGATTGGTTATGGGTTTATGTTACTATTTCTATCTGTTTTTATCGGCGTTGGGGGTTTTCAGTTTTATAAGTCCTATAAAGTGCTAGTTGAAGTTTTTAGAGGTATTTTAGTTGGTAAACTCGGTCTACTTCCTTCGATATTTATGGTCTTAGTTAGTGCGCTTTCATCACTTTTTGGTTTGATTTTTATTACAATACCAATCATTATAGCTACGTCAGTAGTGATGCCAGAGATTTTACTACAAGAGCTATTTTTTGAAACCCCAAGGTTTGTTTTTTGGATGCTACTACCTTTCTTTGGGATAGCATTACTTATTGCTTTTTTAAAAATTAAATTCTTTGGGAAGGAGGCGTTTAAACTATCCCTACTTAAAAACGATAGTACCTATTATAGAAAAACCTTTTCCTCTTCTGGTTCCCATTCCTTTGGTTCCAGTTCCTCTAGCGGTAGTTCAAGCAGTTTTTCTGGAGGTGGCGGTAGTTCTGGGGGTGGCGGATCAAGTGGTAGTTGGTAAAACTTATCCTTTTGTACAGTTATTGTAACGGTATATTTTTCTCATAGGTATAGTGGTTCTACTTTTTAGAATTTTACAATCTCGAGGCGTTTCCTACTAGGTAGTTTATCGTATCTTCATAGGGTAAAACTATACTATGAATCGCATTACATATCTCTTTCTTATCATCCTTATTATTTCCTGTAAAACCGAACCTCAAGCTGAGGAGAAGGTCGATTACGATACTATGTCCCTAGCTGAAAAAGCAGAACGGGTAACCATCATCAGAGACGATTTTGGTGTCCCTCATATTTATGGAAAAACGGATGCAGATGCGGTTTTCGGATTGTTATACGCACAATGTGAGGACGATTTTAACCGTGTGGAGCAAAACTATATTTGGGCTACGGGTCGCTTGGCGGAAGTAGAAGGCAAAGTAGCATTGTATAGTGATCTTAGGGCAAAACTCTTCATGACTGAAGAACAAGCGAAAGCGAATTACGATAAGAGTCCGGCTTGGCTCAAACAACTCTGTGATGCTTTTGCCGATGGAGTCAATTATTATTTGGAAACACACCCTGAAGTTACACCCAAGTTACTGACCCGTTTTGAACCTTGGATGCCCATGTATTTTAGCGAGGGAAGTATTGGGGGCGATATAGAGCGGATTTCTACCCAGAAAATAAAAGCTTTTTACGAAAGTGATATGGCCCTGCCTGAAATGGAGCTGTTACAGCTTAAAAAAGAAGCTGAAATGGAAGAACCCCAAGGTTCCAACGGTATTGCTATTTCCGGAAGTTTAACACGGTCCGGTAATGCCATGTTGCTCATAAATCCGCATACCTCTTTTTTCTTTCGGGGCGAAGTGCATGTAGTTTCTGAAGAGGGACTCAATGCGTATGGAGCCGTAACATGGGGACAGTTTTTTGTGTATCAGGGTTTTAACGAAAAAACAGGTTGGATGCATACCTCTACCTATACCGATGTTATGGACGAGTTTAAGGAAACTATCGTTAAGCAAGAAGGGCAATTACTATATCAATATGGAGAAGAAATGCGAAAGGTAGATTCCTCTAAAGTCACTATAAAATATACAACACCAGAGGGTATAAAAGAAAAGGTTTTTCCTACCTACAGAACCCATCATGGTCCTATTACTCATGCGGTAGACGGACAATGGACGGCCTCTGCTATGATGTGGGAACCGACAAAGGCATTAGAACAATCCTATATTCGTACAAAGCAAACAGGGTATAAAGGCTTTCGGGAGATGATGGATATCCGTACGAATTCCAGTAACAATACTGTTTATGCTGATGCAGATGGTAACATCGCCTATTTTCATGGTAACTTCGTGCCCAAGCGCGATATTACTTTTGACTATTCAGAACCAGTAGATGGTAGCGACCCAAAAACCGATTGGCAAGGCTTGCACACCGTAGATGAGAATATTTTGGTCTTCAATCCTGAAAACGGTTGGATACAAAATTGTAATTCTACCCCATACACATCCGCTTTGGAATTTAGTCCCAAAAAGGAAGATTATCCTTATTATATGTCTAAAGACCAAGAGAATTTTAGGGGTGTGCATGCTATAGGTTTGCTGAAAGACAAGAAAGACATTACCTTGGATGGTGTGATAACATTGGCTCATGACCCTTATTTGCCTGCATTTGAAGCTTTGATTCCAGGTTTGATTAGTGCCAATAACGAATATGATGATAAAAATTCAAAATTTTTGGAACCTACGGCGATCTTAGCGGAATGGAATTTTAAAACGTCTAAAGAATCCGTAGCCATGACCTTGGCACATTATTACGGAACACGATACTACCAAGAAGGAAAATATCCGCAGGGAATGACAGCTATGGAACGTGTTGAATATTGGGGCAGCAAATCTCCAAACGGAGAGAAACGAAAGATTTTTGAAGCGGTGATAGATCAACTTACGGCCGACTTTGGAACATGGAATATCCCTTGGGGCGAAGTTAACCGATACCAGAGGACCACAGGAGATATTCGGCAGCAGTTTGATGACAGTAAATCTAGTATTCCTATTGGTTTCGCTTCAGGTAGATGGGGTGCTTTGGCTGCTTACGGAGCGCGCTACACAACTGAAGGTGCTAAGAAAATTTATGGAACTCGTGGTAATAGTTTTGTAGCCGCGGTAGAATTTGGTGAGAAAGTAAAAGCAAAGACCATCTTGGCCGGTGGGCAAAGTGGGGACCCTACTTCTACTCATTTTAATGACCAGATACAATCTTATGCCGATGTGCAATGGAAAGATGCTGCCTTTTACAAGGAAGACGTGCTCAAAAGAGCCAAGGAGACTTATGTGCCTGGGAAACGAAAATAGCTTTTGTTTTAATCATATTTCCACATCCTCCACCAATATTTGAGGCAAAACGTACATATCAGCTGATAGTCCTATTAAAGGAATCTCTCAAAGCTATTGATAAAATTACGGTCTCTATTTCTTGGCTTGGAATATCAGTCCTATTCTCTTAGAAAAATGCAAAATTACTAGGTGCTATTCCTTAGTAACAATAAGTGAAGCTTTGGACCCAGAAGATAACAACCATTTATTGGAATAAATTTTATTTCCTTTATCATCATAGATATCTACCTGAGCGGTGTTAGGTGCTGATGATCCGTGATTAAGCGCTTCAAACTCAATTTTATTAAAGCCTGATTGTAGATCAACATTTATTCCTCTGAAGCCTCCGGTAAGCAGAAGATTGTGTTCTACAACTACTTCGTTGACCCAAATTTTTACCCGATCTCCATCTACATATTCATGATCTCGACAAACGATACCGATAAATTTCCCTTCACTTCTTACATCGCCTAAATATTGGTCTGGAAAATATTGTCCTGACCCTCCCAGCCGCTCACCTGGACCTATTCGAGGGTCTATTTTGAGTCCTGTACCCGCTTGCACCAGTTCTTCGTCCGGTAACATTTTAACTGGATTCGGTCTTTTTAAATCTAAGGATATGGGTTCCTTTATTAATGAGGGCATATTAAGCAAAGGGCTTTTTTTTGTATTGCCCATGGGGTTCTCCTTTTTTACAGCCTGAATTTCTAAGGGCTTTTGGGTGGGCAAGTCGGTCTGTGCTATTGCAGCTGGTCCACATAGCAGGCAACATAAGAAGAATAAAGAAGCGTATTTGCTCATGAGCCTAATAAAATTCAAATTAAAGATAACAAATACCCTGCCACACGGACTTAAGAGCTTGTTAAATTGTTAAATTTTTGATGATCGTGTTGGTGATGAGTTGATGGCCGTTCTTATTTGGATGAATTGGGTCGTTAGAATAGCACTTGCTTCTATAATTTAACAGCGGTGTGTGAATATCCAAGGTTCCTAATAGGGTCTCGTGACTAATATTCAATACAATCCTGCAGAATTCTTGAAGTACGTCATCCTGATAGTTAGGATACGGATTTTTATACCCATAGTCGGTCTCCTTGGAAATTGTTTTATCCTTTATAGCCTCCAAAACCAAGGGAGGTGGGGTTAGAAGTATTGTCTTTATACCTTTCTGTTTTATCTTTTCCAGAAAGGAATAGATGCCAATAGTGTAACTGTCAAATAGTGCTGGTGATGGTTTGCCGTAAATACCACAATTGATACCATAGCAGAAAATGATAATATCTACCGATGGTGTGTTTAACAAGTTATCGAGACGTTCAAAAAGATAAGGTCTTGGTCCGGGATGATCTTTTTCTGTAAGCCCCGTAATAGTCTCGCTGCTTTTGCCCCAGTTCAAAAATGTAAGGTGCAGACCGGGATGGTTTGTATCGACATAGGCTTGTAGCATCTGTACGTATCCATCCTTAGTAGCAGTGATACTGTCTCCCAAACAGGCGATGGTAAACCCTTTTTTTAATCGAATTTTATGGGTATCACTACAATTCCATAGTAGTGTACCCAGTGCGGCCATGGTTGAAGTTTGTAAAAATGTTCTTCTGTCTACTGCCATGTATCGGTTAAAAAACGCACAAAATTCCCGTGCATTATATTTTCTATATCTTTTGGAGTATATCCTTTGTCTATTAGCATTTGTGGAATCTTCTGTAAATCTGCAATGGTATCTACATCGGACGGACCTTGTTCTGTACCAAAGCCTCCATCTAAATCTGTACCTATACCTACATGCATGGAATTCCCTGCCAATTGACAAATATGATCAATATTTTGAATGGTATGTGCTAAAGTAACGTTTGTATTTGTTGGATTTGAAACACCTCGTTGCCAGTTTGGGACCATCATCCAAGCATCTAGAGCCATTCCTATAACTGCTTTTCTATTGATTAGTTCCGATAATTGTTCGTCTGAAAACTGGCGATTATGATCTACGAAAGTCCTACAATTATTATGACTGGCCCAGACGGGTCCTTCATAAAAGGTCATGGTTTCCCAAAAGCTTTGGTCACACAAATGAGTAGCATCTAGAATAAGGTTTAGTCTTTCTATTTCTTTAAGGAGTTCTCTGCCCTTTCGCCCAATACCCCCAATAGAATCTGTTCCAAAGGCGTAGGTTCCAGGGCCGTAATGAGCAGGTCCAATGGCACGAAGGCCTTGCTCGTAGGATTTTTCCAGATAGTCTAAATTTACAATGGAGTCGGCACCTTCCAAACTTAGAATATATCCAATGGGCGTATTTTCTTTATCCTGTTTCCAGGCATCCAGGTGCTTTATAAGTTCTTGGGAACTTGTGATCTGTTTTAGCTCTCCAATAGCTTCCATGGCTTTGTACCATGCTATTTGGCCTTGAGTCTGTGCCCATGCTTGTTGTGGGGAATTCCAACCTGGAAGTGGATTGTTCTTATGTACGTAACGTGCTATTTGTGTGGCTACACATAGGCCAATATTTCCTTTTCGCATGGCATCAAAAGAAACAGTATTGTTACCACGGTCTGGTTTGTCCTTTAGGCCATTTTCGCTTTCACGAATTTCCGCTACAGACGATCTAAGGTCTCGGTTCCATTCCATAGCGTTCATGGAAAGGTCTAAATGTGCATCAAAAATAAACATATTTAAATCGTAATTTTTTGGTTACGTGCAACGACTTTCCATTCCTTGGCTATTTTGCCATTTTCTACAACAAGTAAGCTGTCGTATTTGGCTACTGTAGGGCAAATATGTTTGGGAATAGCATAATGTTCATCGCCCACATTAAGAATTTTAAGGTCGTCATATTCTACGACCAAATGTTCTTCTGATTGTTTGATTTGCCTCCCGTGTTCCAAAGTGAGGAATTGAACTCTAGGAAAGTCCATCTCTGGTGCAATGGATTTGTGCCCCAGATCAAAACATAATATCCCAGTTTTTGGCTTACTTATTATTCTTGTGAATAGCACCGCTGCTGGAAGAAAATCCATTTCTGGGAAAAGTCCGCCGTAACCGGCATCCCAAAGCAAGGTCGTTCCTGGACTGGCAATTACGTTGTCCCGTTTACAATGAAAAGGAAAAGTAGGAGAGCCTCCTGCAATTATAATGGGTTCTGGAAGTCCGGCTTCCATAATAGCGTTTTTGAGCTGTAATACGGTTTGGAAAGCTTCCTCACAGTCTGACTTTCTGATTTCAACGTCCGAATTTCTTAAATGACCATCGTAAACGTGGAGACCAATTATTTTCAAATGAGGATGTTCCGAAATAGATGTGTAGAGTTCCAAGGCTTCTTTTCCTGGAGCAATACCGGTACGGTGCATGCCCACGTTCAAATCAATATATAATGATATGGTAAGGCTATTTTTTTTCGCAATGTCGCCAAGTTCGTTCGCAGTTGCCTCGTTATCCACAAGGGTAGCGAAGCTTATTGTTGGATATTTTTTCATCAATTGGATATAGCGCTCTTGATTAGCTCCAACGGGCTGCATAGCCAAAAGTACATCGGGAGCACTGCAATCTGCCAAAAGTTCTGCTTCTGCAATGGTAGCACATTTAAATTTCGTGATACCCTTTTCTAGTTGCATGACAATAATTTCCGCGTTCTTATGGGTTTTAATATGCGGTCTTAGGTGCTCTGGTCCTCCTGCCATCCGCAACATCGTATCAATATTACGTTGTATACGTTCCGGATACACCAATAAGGAAGGTGAAATAACCGAATTGGTATTATTTACGGTATACCATTGATTTTGGTCCATTTATTTTTATTTATAAAGTTCGAACATCGCCTCAATTTCTACTGCGATACCTCCGGGAAGCATCATTCCCACCGCGCTGCGCACGCCAACGCCATTTTCAGGACCAAAAACATCTGCCATCAACTCACTATAACCGTTTATAACGAGTGGGTGGTCACCAAAATCGGGTGTGCAGTTCACCATGCCCAAGCTCTTAACAAGACGTTTTATGCGATCTACATCGCCAAAATGAGTGGTAATCGTAGCGAGCATGGTCAACGCGGTTTGGCGCGCTGCTGCTTTTCCTTCTTCCAAAGTCAAGTTCTCGCCAACACGGCCTTTTATCAATGTGCCATCCGTTCGCAAGCAGCCTTGTCCGGAGATATAAAGAAAGTTATCTACAATCAATACCGGTTTGTAAAGTCCGGCCGGTGGTGGGGCTGGGGGCAGTATAAGTCCGAGCTCTTTTATTTTTTCTGATGGTTTCATATGTTGTAATTGTTAGTTTTGGTTCAAGGTATTCAATCGATTTTATCTTATTCCTGCTGAAAAATAGGTACTAAATCTTTCTGAAGCAAGCATACTCATATTCAGTATTTGTCATTTGGTATAATCGGCAGTATTAAACTCATTATTCGGGCGGTTTTCTGTACTTGAATTTTTCCTTTTGTCGGTATCATATTTTGCCACACCCAATTATAGTGTTCAATTACTTGTGCTGCTTTCAAATGGGGTCTTTCCCCCGTTGTATGCCCGTCTGCTACAACAGTAATGTTGTAATGCTTGGTTAAAGCGGATTGAATTGTTGATTCTATACAAAAATCAGTTGCACAACCAGTAATGAATACCTCACCAACCTTTAGTTCTTTTAATTTAGAGTGAAGTTGAGATTTATAAAACACATCGTTGGCATATTTGTCAATTCTAATATCACTTAATGCGACACTTAAATAGTCCAGAATTTCCCAATTAGGCATGTTTTTTTCAAATGCTCCAGTCCCAATTCCATCGTGTTGGACAAAAATGACAGGATAGTGTAGTTTTCTAAATACTTGGGCAAGTTCATTTATTCGCAGAACAACTCCTTTTGCATCATATCTTGGCGTTTTTGGCGTGAAGGAGCCTTTTTGCATATCAATCACTAATAAAGCTTTTCTATCTTCCATATCTAGTAATTCAATCTGCTTTATTCACACTTCTAACCTTACACAAATATATCCAAGACCAGCACACCTAGCAACCCCATTACACCTACTGTGGTTTCCATTACGGTCCATGTTTTAAGGGTGTCCTTTACGGATAGGTTAAAATATTCTTTAAAAAGCCAAAAGCCGCTATCATTTACGTGTGAAAGCATTAAGCTTCCAGAACCAATGGCCAATACCATTAATTCTGGACTCACATTTGCACCAGTTGCTAACGGAAGTACAATTCCGGCAGCTGTCAGTCCAGCCACTGTAGCTGAACCTACGCAAACTCGTATTATCGTAGCAATGAGCCAGGCCAATATCAAAGGTGAAATAGCCGATCCTTTAAGCATTTCTCCTATGTATTCACTAACACCGCTGTCTATCAATACCTGTTTTAACGCGCCTGCACCGGCAATAATGAGTAATACCATCGTGATTCCGGTTATAGCACTAGCTACGGAATCCATCACTTCTTTCATTTTTTTACCTCTTGCAAGGCCTAAGGTATAAATGGCGACCAATACGGAAATTAACATAGCAATTACGGGATTACCTATAAAGTCAAGTACTTTTAGTGCTGTTGAACCCTCTGGGAGCAAGAAGCTTGCGATGGCTGAAATTCCGATTAAAATAACGGGCAATAATGCCGTAAAAATACTAATTCCCGTTCCGGGCATTTCGTCCTCCTTTAAAATGGTAGGGTTAATGAATTCCTTTAAAGGACTCGCCTTAATATTTTTCATGGTTCGCGAAAGTAAAGGACCTCCAACGATAATTGCAGGTATGGCTACCAGGATACCGTAGAATAAGGTTTTACCAATATCAGCTTGGAATATTTCAGCTATCGCTGTTGGTGCCGGATGTGGTGGTAGATAGCCATGTGTAACAGAAAGTGAAGCTAGCATAGGCAAGCCCACATAGAGTAAAGGGAGTCCGGTGGCCGCTGCAATAGTAAAAACCAAAGGGATTAGAATAACGAAACCAACGGAATAGAACATAGGAATACCCACGATAAAACCGGTTAATACAACCGCCCACTGTATGTTCTTTTTGCCGAATTTTTCGACCAGTTTTGTGGTAATTCTTTGGGCAGCACCACTATCTGCAACCAACTTGCCCAACATGGCACCTAAACCAAGAATAATGACCAAGAAACCAAGAATATTCCCAATTCCTTTTTGAATGGAGTCCACAACCGCGACAGGCTCCATACCCTCTGCAATACCAACGAACAAGGAAACGATGATGAAGGTTATGAATGGATTTAGTTTAAATTTTGCAATAAGAATAAATAACAATAGTATTCCAGAAATAACGATGAGCAGTGGCATAAAAATAGTGGTTGTTTATTTTGTCTTCTAAGATACCACAAAAAAATGCGCACCCTATATTTTGAATACAGGATGCGCAATTGATAGTGTAATGTTAAAAATTAGTTTAATCCGCCACTTCTGGAGAAAGTATTTTATAAACTAGGCCTGCTAAAATAGCCCCAACGATTGGTGCTAGCCAAAATAACCATAGTTGGTCTATGGCCCAACCGCCAGCAATAAGTGCCTGACTCGTACTTCGGGCTGGGTTCACCGATGTGTTGGTTACAGGAATACTAATAAGATGAATAAGTGTTAAACATAGTCCAATCGCCAATCCAGCAAATCCTTTCGGCGCCTTTGAATGTGTAACCCCTAGAATTACGAATAGAAATATGAACGTCATCACTACTTCCGTTACCAATGCGGAGATCATTCCATAACCACCTGGTGAGTTTTCACCAAATCCGTTTGCTGCAAACCCCCCTACCTCGAATCCGGGTTTTCCGCTTGCAATTAAATAAAGTGTTAAACCGCCCGCAATACCACCAATTACTTGTGCAATAATATAGGGGACTACGTCCTTGCCTTCAAAACGACCGCCCATCCATAGTCCTATAGATACTGCCGGATTTAGATGACAGCCCGAAATATGTCCTATTGCATATGCCATGGTAACTACAGTTAAACCAAATGCTATGGAAACCCCAACGAAACCGATCCCTAATCCTGGAAACCCTGCGGCTAGTACCGCACTTCCACATCCGCCCAATACGAGCCAGAATGTGCCAATAAACTCTGCTGTTAATTTTTTCATTTTATAAGTTTTTGGTTATTAAAAAGTGTTATGTGGCATAAAATTTAATAGTGTTACTTACGCTAAGTTAATAATGCCTGTTTATGGTAAAAAACCATCTATTTGTTAAAAGTCACTTTTTTATGATTACTATCAACGCTACCAATATACTATTTAATAATATTATTGTGCTTAAAATGTAACATTTCTAATAACACAACCATTTATCTGTCAATATAATAACTCATATCCAAGAGTGTTATTCCGCTATTTTTTCATTAAAATAAAAAACTGAATTTACTGGGCGAGTTTAAATTTTTTACTGCGGCGATTGATTATACTAATGTAAAAGGTTGTCGTATTATGCCTAATGTTTAGACAAAAAAAAGGAGTTAGATGTTTTTGTCTATACAATGAAAACTTTAGCACAGCGGGTTTAACGAATTGTATAATGTATTAATTATTTCGATAATTTTTTAGCTTTTGCGGTCCCTCTAAAAGTATTCTTACCACTTTAAGAGTTCCGTCCGTAGCCGTTTCAATATGCCATTTAATTAAGGAGATTTGACCATTTTCAATTTCTATTCCTGTAATACTACGTGGGTGTACGCAGCTTCCATCATTAAAAAAGGGAATGTCTCCGGGTTCAGGGAATCGAGGTCTGTGTGTATGCCCCACAATGGTAATCAGTAGATTGTTCTGTAAGATCCATTTTTTTATTCTACGTTCTAGCTTTATAAGCTCTGTGTAGTTCTTAGCAGGACTGGTAGGGTCTGCAATGCCCCATACTTGCAATGGTTTCCATAAAATACGTACTAGAAAACGGCCCCATCTCCAGAACCTATAGTTCCACCAATCTGCTTGGTGGCCATGGGTCAAGAATAGTTCTTGTCCTGTTTCCTTGTGATCTAAAATAATAGCTTCATTATAGGTGATTCCTTCAAAAAGCTCTTTATCCGTATCATCGATAGGTTCAAAATAACTAGATAGGTGTTTGTTTACATAGTTTTGGTCCCGATATACCATATCATGGTTGCCCCAAATCATATGTAGCCTTTTTTCTAAATGGAATTTTCGGAGTAATTTAAAAACGTTTTTGTGGGCTTGGAATATCGATTCAAAATTAATGTTCTCCCACAGTTCGTCGCCATCGCCCAATTCGCAATAGTGAAATTTGTTTTGGTAATAATGGTTTAAGGCATGAAAATAAATATTCCTATTGTTAGCAAATTCATCGGCAAAACTATTGTCCCCTCTATGGCAATCACTAAATAGGATAAATTTAGAACTATCATCAAACGGGATGCGTTTTGCGTTTTTGTATGCCCTTGAAAGTCTATTGGCAGAAGACATTTTTTGAATTTTTATAAATATCCGAAAAACTAAGTGACGACTGCGCTAAATTTTAACAAAAAACTAGTGCTGCTTTTGTAATTTTAAGTAAAATACTTAGACTAACATTGGTATGATGAATAATGCTAATAAATTAATGCCGTTAAAACCACTCATTAGTTTTGATAAACTATTGACGCATTACGATGCATTAATTGATAGTGAGGACACAGTGTTAGCCAACCGTGCAACCGTTATTTTAGAAGCACAAGCACCTTATCCAGAGTTAAGGGAGGGTTTTCAAGATCTTACTTTATTGGAAAAACATAAGGATGTGATACATCTTATGCTCCAAGACAGTTTTTCGCCATTACTTAGCAACAATGAAATTAAAGCGGCATCCCTCCCGTACTACGATGTTTTTTTTAATACTTCTAACAGATTCCAAAAAATCATAAATGAAGCAGGACTAGGGTTTACACCTGTGATAAGGAACCAACAGGAGGGAATGGATTATATAGATGGTTGTATTGTTATTCTTAATTTTCATTATGGCTTTCATCTAGATTTTAGTAGGCCGTTCTTCTATGATATTCCAGATGCAAAAGGTGTTATGCGGCATTATCGCATCTTATACAATGCAGATTTTCTTGAGATTATACCTACCGATAAGGTAAGGGAGATAACCCAGGCTGATGTTGATGAATTGTTGGAAAATCCATCCAATGTAAAGTTATGGATGGAAAAAATACCACCGGAGAGTTTTATTTCTAAAGGATTTGTTATTTCAAATATGTTCGATGTAACAGCAGAACATTCTATTTCCGAGATAAAATCAAAACTCATTTCTAGCGATAAAAGTGGTAATGATAATTTCATCAACAATTTAGAGGATACATTTAGGTCCTTTTTTAAATTGCCAGAAATTAAAGTAGGTTTTGTTATCTATAATCCAAATGAGGATCAGTTTGAGCCGGTACATGGTAAAAAAATCAGCAGTTTTATCCTAAATGGAGAAGGAAAAAAAGTATGCAATGAGGCACTTTGTCAATATTCCTACAGTAAACTAATAAAAGAAAATACATATTTTGCTATAGCCGATGTGACCAAGTACGGTAAAGAAACGGATGAAATAGATCCTTACAAAAGTTTAAAAAAGCAAGGTTTTGAAAGTGCCATTTTTGCACCTATTGCTTTTAATGGCGAATTATTAGGCGTTTTAGAAATAGTTTCTACCACTAAGAATGTTCTTAATGCTGTAAATGCCAAAAAACTAGACGATGTAATGCCATACATCACTTCCGCAGTTGTCAGAGCTAAAATAGAAGAAGAAAATCTAATAGATGCCATCATTCAAAACGAATGTACATCAGTACATTCCTCTGTATACTGGAAATTTAAGGAAGAGGCCAAACAGTTTATTAAAGACCAGTTGGAGGGTAAACAGCCGTTTTTTAAAGAAATTGTTTTTAATGATGTACATCCGTTATATGGCCAAATAGATATTAAAGACTCTTCAAAGGAACGAAATAAAGCTATTCAGCGCGATTTAACGATTCAGCTTTCTCAGATAAATGACGTATTGCATCAGGTTTATAAAAAGCACAAGCTTCCTATTTATGAGGAATTAATGTTTCGTGTCAACAATCACTTGGAAAGTATAAAGGAAATGCTCTTTACCAATAGCGAGCAATCCATTTTTGAATTTGTAAAAGAAGAAATTGCTCCGGTATTTTCCCACTTAAAAAAATCGGACCATGAAATAGAAAAATATATCCTTTCTTACGAGTCAAGCATAGATATGGGAACCGGTTCGTATTATGACCATAGAAAAAATTATGATGAGAGCGTAATGCTTATAAATAAAAAGTTAGCTGCTGTAATTGATAAAAAACAAGAACAGGCGCAGGCTATGTTTCCACATTATTTTGAACGGTATAAGACGGATGGCGTGGAACACAATATGTATATAGGAGATACTATTTCGGATAACAGGGGTTTTAACTCTTTATACCTGAATAATTTACGACTTTGGCAATTACAGGTGATGTGTGAGATGGAAAATGTGCATTATAATTTAAAACCACAGTTGCCCATACCTTTAGATACGGCGTCGCTTATACTAGTGCACAATACCTCCTTGTCCATACGTTTTCGGATGGATGAAAAGCAATTTGATGTAGATGGTACTTATAATGCTCGTTATGAGGTCATCAAAAAAAGAATAGACAAATCGTTTATAAAAGGTACTGGCGAGCGTCTTACCAAAGCAGGTAAAATGACTATTGTCTATTCACAAAAGAAGGACGAATTAGAGTATCTGCGTTATATTAAATTCCTAAGGTCCAAAGGGTATTTTACCGATGTTGTCGAAATTGTTGAGTTGGAAGGTTTGCAAGGAATATCGGGTCTAAAGGCCATTCGTACCGAAATTTTATACAAAATGGATAAACTCGATGAACGAACCTATACCTACGAAGATTTAATGAAAACCTTGAGCGAATAGGTGTTAAGATAAGGTTTCCAGTACCCGCTCAGGCCCAAAAAACTTAAAGAATATCGCAAAGGCCAAAACCGAAACTACCATGCCAATCATAAAAATAGTGTAGGTCCATCTTAGGAGCTTATATTTTCTGTTCAGTACGAGCCCTAAAAAGTAAAGATCTTTTGTCAAGGAAGTATAAATATAATCCTTGTCCTTTATGAGTTCGTTAATTGCCCATTGGTATTCGTCGAGTTTCATTTTATGAAAATTCCCAAAAAACAGTAAGTTCACCTTTTTTTGTGCTACATCTTCCTTGGTAAATTCTCCAGAAGTAACATTGGGTCTTGTTGCTAATACAGCTAAAACCATGGATACAATGCTGAATACAATGAATATAAACGTTGGGTATATTAGATAATCATTTGAAGGGTTATCCAGTTTTGGAATAAGGTTAGAGATGGCTAATGAAATGATAATGGCATTAACGGATAGCAGAATGTTAGCTTTAGTATCTGCAATATCACTAAGGGTAATATGATTTTTTAGCGTAACCCGAAAAAGTGTTTGTATGCTGCGATCTGGACTTTCGCTTTTGTATTTGGCTTTTAAGGCTTCCTTTTTTGCAATATTTTTTTCCGATTTTTTTTCTTTGATCAAACGTCTTAGGTTCTTGTCTTTTCCCGGCTGCCAGTTTTCTTTTGCGTAATCCGTGTAAAATCGGTGTTCTGTGCGGAACATCTTGATATTGATATCCAACCATTCCTTTTGTGTGTACCCCGCAATGCCAAGAAGACCAAGTTCTTCTCGTAGTAACTCTGAAGTTTCCAAATAACTTTTTTGTGCAAAGTGGGAGGCATCCGCATCCCTTAAAATTTCCTCATGAAAATTTTTAGGTTCTGTAAGTCTAACAGTGGCCATGATGCATTCGCTTACTTTGGCTATCATACTTGGGTCGTAACCTTCTTTAGACAAAAATTCCTTTGCTATAATGCAACTTTTGGCTTCATGATTTTCATATCCCTCTATGTATCCCGTATCGTGTAGCCATGCGGCAATTTCGATTGCGTCCTTTACCTGTTCGCTTAGGCTAGTTGCGTTCAATAATTCTTTAGTACTTTTAACCACACGTTGTGTATGCCTTAAATTATGGTATAAATAGTCCGGATTTAAATCCTTGGACAATAATGCCACCACATAATTTTTAGTTTTCTCTAAGATATCCGACATACTATATAATAAGTTTCCAAATTACGAAAATTAGAACGTAAGACCATTGATATGAAAAAAAAGTATAGTGTCTTGGCACTGCTTATTGTTTTAACAGGTTGTGCTACATATACCTCTAAGTATACACACGTTGAAAAAGCAGCGGATATAGTTGATGATAAAGTAGTACTACATACTTTTTATTTGATAGGTGATGCTGGTCTTTCTCCAATTGGTGGGATGAACTCCGCATTAAAAATCTTTAAGAAAAGGCTGAATGATGCCAACGAAAATAGTACGGCTATTTTTTTAGGTGATAATATATATCCTGCGGGACTACCTGATCCTAAGGATTCTACACGAGCTTATGCAGAAGCCAGAAGTCATTTGGACGCTCAGTTAAGAACCTTGGATGATTTTAAGGGAAAGCCACTTTTTATTCCTGGGAACCACGATTGGTATGCAGAAGGCTTAGTGGGCTTGGAGCGACAGGAGAAATATATTCAAAAAATACTAGGGGACAAGGAGGCTTTTCAGCCTCAAAACGGTTGCCCAATAGAAGTAGTAGACATAAATGAAAAGCTTGCTATAATTGTTATTGACACACAGTGGTATTTGACTAATTGGGATAAAAGGCTGGATATTAATGATAAATGCGATATAAAAAGTAGAGAACGCTTCTTTTTAGAATTGGAAGATGTTATAAAGGATAATAGGCAAAAAACGACACTAATAGCCATGCATCATCCGATGACGAGTTATGGTTCACATGGCGGTCAATATTCATTTAAACAACAGTTTTATCCTAAAAAAATGGCGGTTCCTATGCCTGTTTTGGGAAGTTTTATCAATGTCTTGCGTAGAACCACTGGAGCTTCAAATGCAGATTTGCAGAACAAGCGTTATCGGGAACTAACAAAACGGGTGACCACATTGGCGCAATATTCCGAAAAGGTGATTTTTGTTTCGGGTCACGAACATACCTTGCAATACATCGTAGAGAATAATACTCCGCAAATTGTGAGTGGGTCAGGTGCTAAAAAGGGAGCTACTAGGTTATTGAATGGAAGTCTATTTTCTACTGGGCATATGGGCTACGCTACCTTAGAAGTGTATATGGACGGCTCCTCTAGAGTAGATTTTTATGGTGTTGGTGAGAAGGGCGAAGCGTCATTTTTATACACAACACAAGTACTCCCTGAGGAAGTTCAAGAAGATTCAACAGTATATCAAGATACATTTCCTAAGGAGATAGCAGCTGCCATTTATTCTGATGAGGAATTGGATAAAAGCAATTTTTTTAAATGGATATGGGGAGAACGGTATAGAAAGTTCTACGGCACAAAAGTAAGTGCGCCAACGGTACTATTAGATACTTTGTTTGGTGGTTTAGTTCCTGTGAAAAAAGGTGGGGGACACCAATCTAAATCCCTTCGTCTACGAGATAAAGAGGGTAAAGAGTACGTAATGAGAGCTTTACGAAAGAGCGCAGAGCTGTATTTACAGTCAATGGCGTTCCAAGACCAATATGTTTTGGATGATTTAAAAGACACATATACACAAGAAATTTTGGAGGATTTTTATACAGGTTCTCACCCTTATGCCCCTTTTGTTATTGGTAAGCTCTCTGATCCCGTTGGGATTTATCATACCAATCCAGTCTTATACTACATTCCAAAGCAAAACGCACTGGGTAGTTATAATGACATATTTGGGGATGAACTATATATGATTGAGGAGCATACCGGCGACGGACATGGTGATTTGGCAAGTTTTGGATTTTCCAATAATTTAAAGAGTACGAATAGTATGTTGGAAGATTTAAGGGATGATGAGAAATATGAGGTAGATACCAAGGCATATATTCGAGCACGGTTGTTTGATATGGTTATTGGCGATTGGGATAGGCATGTAGATCAATGGCGTTGGGCGGAGTTCAAGGAAGGTAAAAAAATAGTCTATAGGCCCGTGCCAAGGGATAGAGATCAAGCATTTTCCAAAATGGGAGATGGTGCGCTTATGAATATAGTCACAAGGACCATACCTAGCTTAAAGCTTATGGAAGGCTTTAGTGATGAAATAAGAAATGTAAAAGGTTTTAACGCTTCTCCTAAAACCTATGTATTGGACCTAGCGTTGTTGGCTGAAACTACAAAGGATGAATGGAGGGCAGAAGCACAATATTTAAGGAAGAATTTAGATGCTGCAGCTATAGATGAAGCATTAGAGGCGTTTCCAAATGAAGTAAAGGACCAGACTATTGAGGAAATTAAACAAAATTTACTATCTAGATTGGACGCAATTGTGGGTACGGCCGATGCTTATTATGAGATTTTAAATGAATTCGGTGTAGTTTCAGGTACGGATAAGGATGATTGGTTCGAAATTGAAAGGTTAGATGAAAATAGGACAGAAGTTAGTGTCTACAGGATTATAGATGGTAAAAAGAAAAGACAGTTCTTTAA
This sequence comes from uncultured Maribacter sp., assembly GCA_964569345.1. Taxonomy (GTDB): domain Bacteria; phylum Bacteroidota; class Bacteroidia; order Flavobacteriales; family Flavobacteriaceae; genus Maribacter. The sequence continues at coordinate 50,403 of CAZMUV010000004.1, forward strand.
TAAAGTCTTCGTTAAGGGAGAAACAAAGGAAATTTGGGTCTATGGGTTGGATGATGACGATATTTTTAAAGTTAACAATAAGGAGAACTACAATGGCATAAAAGTTAGACTCATTGGAGGGCAAAACAACGATGTTTACGATGTAAAGAATGGTAAAGATGTTGCTATCTACGATTATAAAAGTAAGCCTAGTACGCTTAAGAGTATAAACGGAGCTAAAGTAAAACTAACAGATGATTATGAGGTAAACACGTATATTCCTCAGAAAATCCGTACAAGTAGTAATCAAATATTGCCAACTATTGGGTTTAATCCAGATGATGGGGTCAAAATAGGTTTTTCGAATACATACACATATAACGGTTTTAGGCAAAATCCCTTTACACAACAGCATACCTTGAAGGCATCCTATTATTTCGCAACCAGTGGTTTTGCTGCTTCTTATTCAGGTGAGTTTGCAAATCTATTTGAGAATTGGAATTTAGAAGTCAATTCGAGATTTACAAGCCCTAATTTTTCTGTAAACTTTTTTGGTTTTGGAAACAACACAGAAAATTCTGATGATGATTTGGGAATGGATTTTAATCGGGTTAGGATTGAGAGTTTTGAGTTTGCACCTTCTTTGGTTTGGAGAAGTCAAATGGATGCCAAATTTAGGGTAGGATTTTCCTATGAATCCATCGAAGTGGAGGAAACGGAGAATCGTTTTATAAATACTTTTTATCAGCAGAACGGTGAGGAAACCAAAAACGATTTTGTTGGTGTTCATGGAGAATATACCTATGAAAATGCAGATAATATTGGATTCCCTACTATGGGTATGGCTACCTCAATACAGTTTGGAGTAAAAGATAATATAAGTAAAGAAGGTTCGAATTTTGGTTATGTGATACCTAGCTTGTCTTTTGCTTACAAACTAATACCGAATGGCCGGTTGGTGCTTGCCACAAAGTGGAAAGGGCATTTTAATATTGGGAACGGTTACGAGTTTTATCAGGGAGCTACTATTGGTGGTGTTGATGGTTTAAGAGGATTTAGAAACCAGCGGTTTAATGGTAAAACGGCATACTACCAAAATACCGACATACGTTTTAGCTTGCACAAAATGAAAACTAGGGTATTACCCGCTTCTTTAGGGATGTTTGCTGGGTATGATTATGGTCGGGTATGGATGCCTAATGATAGCTCCAACCGTTGGCATACCTCTTATGGAGGTGGCTTTTTTGTGAACGGTTCGGATATACTTTCTGCTAACATAGCTATTTTTAATAGTACGGAAGGACCCAGGTTTACGTTTGGATTAGGTTTTGCCTTTTAATTGGATTTTGGTTTATTGGATAGTTGAAAACTATAAAGATTGCCGCCACCGCCATGTGAAACTTCATCCGCTAATAGCAGGGTGCTATCATTTACAAAACATATAGATTCTAGCTGTGTTCGAGCGCCAATATCGATAGTTTTCATAGTTCCCTTGGAAAAATCATCAAAAGTAAAATCGGTAAATACGAATAGTTTACCGTAACTCAACGCCACAATTTTTTTTGCATCTGAAGAAATGTCAATCGCTGTAATCTGACAGGTTTTCCAATCCTCACAGAATTTTATACTCCCAACTAGGGTAGCGGCGTACCTTCCTTTAGAGTCCGGTATGGTGTAGATACTTGCATTGCCATCAAATGGGTGCGCCCTGTTCCTCGTTATTAAATAAAGTTTATTTTTAAAATGGAACACCGCTTCCACGTCGTAGTTTCTTTTCGATTTCTTTGGAGGATATTTTTTTTGTTCCGGATAATAGAATTCAATTTTTTCCGCATCAATCTTGTCTCCTTTTTCTAGTTCCGGATTAGGAATCTTATAGATGACTAGATTTTTTCTATCACTACCGTTGTTGCCGGTATCGGCAATATAGATGTTGCCATTTTGGTCTTTCGTTATATCTTCCCAATCGATGTTTTTGGCATTCTTTACTTCAAAGGTTTTAAGGATATCGCCATTGAAATCAACTTTGTAGATTTCATCTTTGTTACCACCATCCTCTATGGCCCATATCGTACTATCTTCGACAAATAAAATACCTGAAACCTCGTCAAGTGTATTGGGAAAATCCGCTACGTGCTTTAATTGTCCAAAATTGGAACAAGATATGATTAGGAATGTGGCAAAGACGAAGAGAGGTTTAGTCATAATGTATTTTATAGGTTTTGCTAAATCAGTTCTTATAATATCAACTAATTGCGCTGTAAGTGATTTAGTTGTTCATTCCAAAAACATTCCCTAAACTATGAAGTACTCTAATTAAACGTAGTGTCTAAACAGGGGTTTTTCTTCCTTAAAGTATTGATAGAATTAGCTCTTTTTTACGTTATGGATTAACCATTAGTCGTTGGTTCTCATTTCAATTTTTTGAAGCATAAGATTACCAACGTTTCTTCCTTGGCCTATGCCTACTTCAACAGCCGCTCGGTAATGGATGCCGCCATACATTCTGCTTATGGCTGCTTCATCGGCTGCTTGGTTAAAAGAAGTAAAACTTCGAATTGGAAGTCCATACGGGACTTCGGTATCATCGTCGAAAGTAAAATCATCACCAAAAATATCTGTAAGGACAAGACCGGCTGCACCAGAAACTACACTATGCCCGCTAGTATACTCTGGGAACGGAGGTGTTTGTAAAATGGGTAACCAGCTATCATCTATGTGTATATTAATAAGGGTTTCAGGGCGAATTAGGTTGCTTCGGTATTTTTCGTCCCAACAGCTAATGAAGGCATCTGCAATAGCTAAGGATGTTTTAGTGTAGGCGAATACCGTATCGTCAAAGTTACTATTGATCTTTCTACTGGCAATTTTGGTAATACCTATCCAATGTGCTCCAGGCGTAATCTTTTTAGTGGCGAACATTAAATGGCCACGAGAAACCGATACATAAGGGTTACAGTCCCAAAATTGTGCGATTTGCACCTCTTCTGAATTATCTCCGTTTGCGGTAATTTCATTACTGATGTCATAGACCTCTATCAGTTCTTTATAGAAATCCGAGTCCTTTTCTAGAGAAAACGGAGGTGGAGGCACCGGTTTAAACTGTGCTGCGGAATCTAGATAAAACGGACGTATTTTATTCCAGTGCGGTTCAATTCCATCCATATAGGCTGGTGGTGTTGGCTGCCATCTTGCAGTATCGTCTGTATCTACAGTAAATTTTGGCATGGTACGACTCTGGTTGTAATTATCCTTGTCCATCCATTCCTTTATATGCGTTACAACATCGAGTGCGTAGGTTTTTGAGGCTTCAAATTGGTCCGCATTCGTGGTTCGCCAGTTTAGATAAAGGCTGTCTTCCAAAACTTCAAACTTATCCTCGGAAAAGATCAGCTGCTTACTTATTGTCATATGTGCAATAAGAGCAGATAAGTTAAGGTTTATACCAGAAACAGTATCCATTTTCGGGATTGGCTTTAAACCGTTTAGCTGACCCGCTAGCGATTTGTATTTAGGATTACTCTGAGAAACAATTTCATACGCCGCAATATTGGGGTAGGCAAAAATTCTGCTAGCAACTGGCGGTGAAAAAATATCATGAATCATGATTTGTGTTACCTTATCTACCGTTGCATGTAAATCCTCTGCACTTACTATGATTTCTGTACTATTGGCAGCCCCTTTGTTTTTGCAAGAGGTTGTTGCGATTATAACGAGGAGAATAATGAATAATCTTTTCATTGTAATATGAATTATATTATTGAAAATCTTTGGGGGATGATTTAATACCAATATTATTTTCAAACTTCTATTGGTCTGTAAAATTACACTAATTTTATTTTTGAGAGTAATATTAACAGGGTCTTAATAACTCGCTTTTAAATAAGTTTTGACAAGGAATAATAAATAAAATTATTCCTACTAATTTGAGTTTTTTCAACTTTAATATTTGAGTTGAGAAATAAGGTCATAGGCTGTTTTTTAGTGCTAAATAATTTCCCCAATCTTCCGACTAAATTAATTTGCAATACACAATATAGCACAGATAGAAAGTAATGGTAGATTGAGCTTTAAAGTAATCCTTAATACGGTACTTCAGGTTAAATCTTGTATCGGAATAACCTATTCTTATATGAGTGTGGATAGTAACTAGTTCTTTAATCGTATTAGTTAAATTCTGCATATGTTTTGGTATTGATATCCTAAAAATTGTAATTCTTAAGTAGAGCTCTTTTTTGTTTCCTATTTTTCATTAATTCTTTTAACATCTTATACTTTTTAAAACTAGATTAAAAAATAACGATTCAAATACCGTACTTTGACTTTAAGTCATTAAATTGAATTTTTAAATAATTCTTAGTTTAACTTTCAATTTCTATACTTGAGAAGAAAAATAACCTTAAAGCATATTGCCAGGGAATTGGAAGTTTCGATATCTACGGTATCTAAAGCGCTTAAAAATAGTAGTGAAATAAGTAAGGATACCAAAGATAAGATACAGGCATTTGCAAAACTCTATAATTATAGGCCTAACAATATTGCTGTCAGTTTAAAGAATAAGCGGACAAAGAATATTGGAGTGATTATTCCCGATATCGTTCATTATTTTTTTACCACGGTTTTTAGGGGTATCGAACATTACGCCAATCAGCATGGATATAATGTAATCGTTTGCGTGTCTGACGAATCCTTTGATCGTGAGGTCATTAATATGGAGATGCTCGCTAATGGGAGTATAGATGGGTTTATTATGGCTTTGGCAGGGGAGACCCAATTAAAGAAGGATTTTAATCACCTTAAAGAGGTTACCGAGCAAGGTATCCCATTGGTGCTTTTTGATAGGGTAACAGATGAAATACGTTGTGATAAAGTAGTGCTAAACGACGCTGAGATTGCATATGAGGCTACTATGAGTTTAATTGCAGAAGGGAGAAAGCACATTGCCTTGCTTACCACGGATAACTTTTTAAGTGTAAGCAATTCTAGAGAGCTAGGGTATAGGAAGGCATTAGAAGAAAATGGAATAAGTATTGAGGAGCAGTTAATTTTAAGACTCCCTTATAACGAGGATGTTAATGGGATAGAATCTTTTTTGGTAGAGAATAATATTGATGCCATTTTATCAGTAAACGAAATATTTGCAATACACTGTATGGGCATCGTTCAGAAGATGGGCCTGAAGATACCTGAGAATATATCTGTTATAGGTTTTACAGATGGGATACTGTCTAAATACGCTGAGCCCAAATTAACTACCGTGGCACAACACGGGGATAAAATGGGAGAAGTTGCGGCAAAGTTGCTGATTGAAAAGATAGAAAATGATTTTGACGAAGAAGAGGAAGTTTTTACCACGGAGGTCATAGCTGCTACTATTATCAGAAGGGAATCAACAATCAATTAATTTTTTAGAATAGATGCGGAAAGTTGGATTTATTTTCGATTTGGACGGTGTTATTGTAGACACCGCCAAATACCATTATTTGGCTTGGAGAAAGCTAGCGAATGAATTGGGTTTTGAGTTTACACATGAGCAGAACGAGCTTTTTAAAGGCGTAAGTAGAAAACGGTGTTTGGAGATTTTATTGGATATTGGAGATGTTACCGCAACCCAAGAACAGTTTGATAGGTGGATGGTAGATAAGAATATAGATTATTTGGAGTACATAGAAAATATGGATGCTTCTGAAATTTTACCTGATGTTACAAGGGTTCTTGATTATTTAAAGGAACGGGATTTTCCTATTGCATTAGGTTCCGCTAGTAAGAACGCAAGACCTATTTTAGAAAAGGTGGGACTTCTGCATTATTTTGATGCTATAGTGGATGGGAATAACGTTACAAAAGCCAAGCCTGACCCAGAGGTCTTCTTAATCGCCGCTAAAAAATTAGGGGTAAACCCTTTAGATGGTGTTGTTTTTGAGGATGCCGTTGCCGGTATACAAGCGGCTAATGCTGCGGGAATGATAAGTATAGGTATCGGAAATGCTCAAATTTTATGGGAAGCTGCGTATAATTTCAATGATTTTACAGAAATGGATTCAGGTTTTTTGGATGGGTTGAAGGCCTTAACCTAAATAACATATCTCATCTAAGGTTATAATCCACTTCGTATTAGAATAAGGATTAAAAAGAAAATAAAATAAAAAGGTTTCTCTTCCTTTCTGTCAGCAGTAAGGTTTGCTAAAATAGGTTTAGCACAATAGGGAGATTATAACAAAAGAGTAATAGCATGAATCAAGATTATATAAAAGCGGACAATTGGTCCATTATAGAAGAGGGTTTTGAAAAGTTCCGTGTTAAATCTTCGGAGAGTCTTTTTAGTATCGGAAATGGAGCCATGGGACAACGGGCCAATTTCGAGGAAATGTATACTGGAGAAACATTTCAAGGGAGTTACGTTGCAGGCGTGTACTACCCTGATAAAACCCGTGTAGGTTGGTGGAAGAATGGGTATCCGGAATATTTTGCCAAAGTGTTGAACGCACCCAATTGGATTGGGATAGGTGTTTCGGTAAATGGGGAGGCCCTGGATTTGAATAGCTGTAAAAAGGTGTCTAATTTCCGTAGGGAATTGAATATGAAAGAAGGTTGGTATAAAAGAACTTTTTCAGCAACGCTTACCAACGGAATAGAAGTACAAGTAGAATCAGTACGTTTTCTGAGTTTAGATTTGGAAGAATTGGGTGCTATTTCCTACAAGCTTAAAGTTTTAACTACCGACGCTGAGATTACTTTTGAACCTTATTTGGATAGCGGAATTACAAATGAGGACAGTAATTGGGACGATAAATTTTGGAATACGACCAACGTAAGTTTCACTGATAATCGTGCATTTATTGCCGCACATACGATGAAGACTAATTTTGAAACTTGTACCTATATGCAAGCGTATTTGGATTATCAGGGTGAGTCCGTTTCCTCAGGTATAGGTGCTGAAACGGAAACCACCGTTTCCTTTGCCTTTAAACAGAAAGTGAAAGCCGGCGAAACCGTAACCTTGACAAAATTTGGCGGCTATACCGTTTCCCGTAATCATAAATCGGGTGATTTGTTGGACGCAGCAAATAGAGTTTTGGATAAAGCCGGTGCATTAGGTTTTGATGAATTATTGGAAAAGCAGAAAAAAGCTTGGAACCACATCTGGCAAATGAGCGATATTACCATAGAAGGAGATGTAAAGGCGCAACAGGGAATACGTTTCAATATATTTCAACTGAATCAGACCTATTTGGGAACAGATTCCAGATTAAACATAGGACCAAAAGGGTTTACAGGAGAAAAATACGGTGGTAGTACCTACTGGGATACCGAAGCGTATTGCCTTCCTTTTTACATGGCTACTAAGGATGATACCGTAGCGAGAAAGTTATTGAAATATCGCTATAATCACTTGGAAAAAGCGATAGAGAATGCTAAAAAACTAGGTTTTTCTAATGGTGCTGCGCTATACCCCATGGTAACCATGAACGGCGAAGAATGTCACAACGAGTGGGAAATTACCTTCGAGGAAATACATAGGAACGGTGCCATCGCTTTTGCCATATATAATTATTACAGATATACGAGCGATTACAGTTACATACCCGAAATGGGATTAGAAGTACTTATAGGTATATCAAGGTTTTGGCACCAGCGGGTTAATTTTTCTGAAGAAAAAGGTAAGTATGTGATGCTAGGCGTAACAGGGCCTAATGAATACGAAAATAATGTAAATAACAACTGGTATACCAATTATCTGGCCAAGTGGTGCATCAATTACACCCTTGCGCAGTTAGGTAAGGTGAAAGATGGTTATTCGGAAGATTATAGTCGTATTATAGGTAAGACTAAGTTGACCGATCTCGAATGTGAGCATTGGAAAGATGTAGCGGATAATCTTTATTTCCCGTTTTCAGAAAAGCAACAGGTGTATTTGCAGCAAGATGGTTTTTTGGACAAGGAAATGATTAAGGTGGTAGATTTACCAAAAACCGAACGCCCTATTAACCAAAAATGGAGTTGGGATAGGATTCTACGTTCTCCCTATATTAAACAAGCAGATGTATTACAAGGCTTTTACCTGTTTGAAGATCATTTTTCTAAGGAGGAGTTGGAAAGGCATTTTGATTTCTACGAACCTTTTACGGTGCATGAATCTTCCTTATCGCCTTGTGTTCATAGCATACAGGCTGCAAAGCTAGGTAGAATGGAACAGGCGTATCGATTTTATCTGCGTACCTCCAGATTAGATTTGGATGATTACAACAAAGAAGTGGAGGAAGGATTACATATTACCTCTATGGCTGGCACTTGGATGAGTATTGTGGAAGGTTTTGGAGGTATGCGAGTGTTAGATGATAAACTATCTTTTACGCCTCAAATTCCCAGCCAATGGGAGGCCTATTCCTTTAAGGTAAATTTTAGAAATAGAATTATAAAGGTTGTTGTAACTCCGGACAATACAAGTTTTGAACTTAGCGGTACGAATGAAATGTCTATAAGGGTAAATGGGGAACGCATTACACTGTTGCCAGAAAAGATAGTCATCGTTTAATAATTAAAATAGGATGACGCGAAAAGCATGTATATTATTTTTATGCTTTGTAGTATTTGCCAGTTTTTCGTGTGAAGAAAAGGCTAAAAAACCGGTTATCAATATCATGAGTAAAGATAGAAAAATTGTAGTTTATCAAGTGTTTACCCGTTTGTTTGGGAATACGAATACCACCAATAAACCTTGGGGTACTATAGACGAGAACGGTGTTGGGAAATTTAATGATTTCACCAACGAGGCTTTAGAACAAATTAGGGATTTGGGCATTACCCATATATGGTATACGGGAGTACCGCATCACGCAGTAATTAACGACTATACTGAATATGGCATCTCAAATGATGATCCTGATGTCGTAAAAGGTAGGGCGGGTTCGCCCTATGCGGTAAAGGATTACTATAATGTAAACCCAGATCTTGCGGTAGACCCAAAAAATAGGTTGGAGGAGTTTAAGGCATTGATAAAAAGAACCCATGTAAAAAGGATGAAGGTCATTATTGATATCGTTCCCAATCATGTGGCACGTGGTTATAAAGGATTGACCAATCCTGAAGGAATTTTGGATTTTGGTGCAAATGATGATACGACCCTTGAATACAAAAAGAATAATAATTTTTATTATATCCCAGGAAGTACTTTTAAGGTGCCAATTTGGCGCGATGGATATGCACCATTGGGAGGGGAACAAAATTCATTGGCCGATTCCAAGTTTACCGAAGTTCCTGCAAAATGGACGGGTAACGGATCTAGACTGGCGCAACCCGACTACAACGATTGGTATGAAACCGTTAAAATTAATTATGGCGTGCACCCAGACGGTTCCGCAGACTTTGATATACTGCCTCAAGAGTTTTTAGAAAAAGACGTTGAGGCTCATTTTAAGTTTTGGAAGGATAAAGAGGTTCCAGATTCATGGAACAAGTTTAAGGATATTGCTTTATATTGGATGGATTTGGGTGTAGATGGTTTTCGCTATGATATGGCAGAAATGGTGCCGGTTGAGTTTTGGAGTTACATGAACTCCAGTATCAAAATGAAAAATCCGAACGCTTTCTTACTGGCTGAGGTTTATAATCCAGATTTATACAGAGAATATATTCACAAAGGAAAAATGGACTACCTCTACGATAAAGTGGAGCTGTACGATAGTATAAAACACATCATGCAAGGCCACGGGTGGACAGATCATATTCCCGTAGTTCAAAACGGATTAAAGGACATAGAGCACAACATGCTTCATTTTCTGGAAAATCATGACGAACAGCGTATCGCTAGTCCAGAATTTGCAGGTAGTGCACAACTTGCTATGCCTGCCATGGTGGTTTCGGCCACGCTGAGTACTTCGCCTACGATGCTTTATTTTGGTCAGGAAGTCGGTGAAGCGGGTGCTGAAAAAGCTGGCTTTGGGAGTCCATCACGAACCTCTATTTTTGATTATATTGGTGTGCCCAGTTTCCAACGATGGGTGAACGATAAAAAATTCGATGGCGGTCAATTAACTGAAGAGGAAAGGGGACTGCGCGATTTTTACAAACGTTTGTTGAATTTTACTATTTCTAGCGAAGCTTTGATGGGCTACTATCAAGACATTCATTTTTACAATAGGGAGCATACGGAATGGTACAACCATTACGTACTTTCTTATGTGCGTTGGTCCGATACCCAGAAATTGATTGTGGTTTCTAATTTTCATGCGAACGATACCTTTGGCTTCGAGTTACAAGTTCCTGAAGAAATCATTCAAAAATGGGGCCTATCGGAAGGGAACTTCCCAATTACCGATGTTCTTTACGGTAGCGAGGACGTTTTAAAAGTAAAAAACGGAATAGGTAAATTTCGGATAGATATAAATCCGTTGGAATCCTTTATTTTTGAAGTGAATTAAATTTAGTTGAATGAAACGATGTAAGCGTTTATTTTGGGTTTTACCCTTGTTAATTTTAGCGGGTTGTATGGGAGAAAAAAAACCTTTGGTGATTGGTCATAGAGGTGCCATGGGCCACGAAACGGAAAACACCTTGGCATCCGTTCAAAAAGCACTTGATCTTGGTGTTGATATGATTGAAATTGATGTATTTAAAATCAGTACTGGAGAGGTCGTAGTTTTTCATGATCAAACCGTAGATAGGCTAACGAACGGTCCGGGGAACATAGAGGAATATAACATTTCCGATTTAAGTCGATTAACATTGGATGGGGGACACAAAATACCAATGCTTCAAGATGTTTTAAAATTAATCGATAATAAAGTTGTCTTGAATATTGAGCTTAAGGGGGCGAATACCGCGGACAAGGTAAACCAAGCAATTAAATTTTATACAGAAAAAAGGGGATGGTCTTCCGATAATTTTATCGTTTCCAGTTTTAATTGGGAAGAACTAAGAACGCTGCGAAAATTAAATGAAAGTGTGGCCATAGCCATTCTTACAGAAGATAATCCGTTGGAGGCAATTGAAATTGGTAAAGAATTGAATGCGGTTGCCATAAACCCATATTTTGAAAATCTAGATGCTGACGTAGTTACGAAAATAAAGCAGGCCGGCTTTAAGATTTACACATGGACAGTGAACGAGCCCGATGATATAGCAGCTATGAAAAATATGGGTGTAGACGGTATCATTACCAACTTTCCGGAACGCGTGCACTAATGCACGATGTTATTATAATAGGAGGTGGTGCAGCAGGATTTTATTCGGCCATACATATAGCTGAGGGTTTACCAAACCTAAATATCGCTATTTTGGAACGAGGCAAGGAGGTGCTTACCAAAGTAAAGGTTTCCGGCGGTGGCCGTTGCAATGTCACCCATGCGCAATTTGACCCTAAAGAACTTAGTACAAACTATCCAAGAGGTGAAAAAGAGCTCTTGGGCCCTTTTCATAGCTATGCCAGCGGTGATACGGTAGGTTTTTTTGAAGATCGCGGTATCGCACTAAAAATAGAGGATGATGGCCGAATGTTCCCGGCTAGTAATTCTTCCCAAACCATTATAAATTGCTTTACTTCAGAAGCGGATCGTTTAGGTATAACCGTTCATACACGTTGTTCTGTTACTGGAATTAAACGGTTGGATAATGACACTGAATATTTTTGGGAGGTGGTGACTCATGAAAATACTTTTAAGACCCGCTATGTGGTTATGGCCACGGGTAGCAATCCCAAAATGTGGAATTTAATGCAGCAATTGGGACATACTATTGTCCCACCTGCTCCCTCCTTATTTACGTTTAACATTTCCGATGAGCGTATTGTCGATATTCCGGGACTAAGTACCATGGCCGAGGTGAGCGTTTTGGATAAAAAGGTAAAACATCAGAAACTGAAGTCCAAAGATATAAAAGAGGGCGTTTTATTCTCCGAAGGTCCCTTGTTGATTACCCATTGGGGCATGAGTGGACCCGCGATTTTGAAATTATCAGCGTGGGGAGCTCGATTGCTTAAAGAATATGATTATCGATTTAAAATTTCCGTGAACTGGGCACCGGAATACCATCAAAATGGACTGTTGAATTTGTTTATGGATATTAAGCAAGTAGAACGCAAAACGGTGTTGCGAACCAAAGTATTGGAAGTTCCCAAACGACTTTGGAAAAACTTGGTAAACGCGGCAGGAATAACCGATACAGAAACGTGGCCAGATGTATCCAAACAGCAATTGCAGGAACTAACGGAACAACTTACGCAGTGTGTTTTTCAAGTAAACGGAAAGAGTACCTTTAAGGAAGAATTCGTAACTGCAGGAGGTGTAGAGCTTAAGGAGGTCAATTTTAAAACGTATGAAAGCAAACTGTTGCCACAACTTTATTTTGCGGGTGAAATCATTAATGTAGATGCCATCACCGGAGGCTTCAATTTTCAGAACGCTTGGACCGGAGGATATTTGGCCGCGCAAGGAATTATACAGAAGGAAACCCTAAATAAATAAACCAGTATGCAAACGTACATTGCTTTTTTAAGGGGAATCAATGTAGGTGGAAGAAACAAGATACCAATGTTAGCATTGCGTCAAGTTTTAGAAAGTTTTGGTTTTAAGAACGTCAGAACCTACATCCAAAGTGGTAACGTGGTATTTGAAGCTGGGTTGAGTTCTACTGATGTAATCATTACCTCCATCGAAAAAATGATTCAAGATACTTTTGGATGTAGTGTTCCCGTCCTGGTAATAACTACAGCACAATTGGAGTCTATTTTATCTCAGTGTCCCTATAACGATGAAGCACAAATCAGTATGAATAAAAGCTACTTTGTCTTCTTATTTGAAAGGCCGAAGCAAGAATTACTAAAGATTTTTAAAGTTCTGACGTATCCCAACGAACAGTTTCAAGTTTCCGATGCATGTATTTATTTATTGTGCCTAAATGGATATGGTAAAGCCAAGCTCAACAATAATGTCATTGAATCCAAGTTGAAAGTGGTGGCTACGGCTCGAAATTATAGGACGATGCAGAAAGTGCTGGCTTTGGTAGATTAGTTTGATGGTGGAATGCTTTTTTTAATTTGGTCTAACGTCAATTCAACTCCCAAATCTTATAATTCAAAGCCGTCGCAAAACACACCCAAAGTAAGTAGGGAACGAGGAGTAGGGCGGCAACTCTGCTGACTACATAGAACCTTCTTATAGTTAGGAATAACATACACAAAAGTGCTAGGATGACCAGTAATGCCAAAAAGGGATTTCTCAATCCAAAAAAGGCAATACTCCAGAAGGCATTTAAAAGCAGTTGAAAGCCAAAATAGTATAAGCCCGTTTTAACCCACTTGTGATGAAAGCCCTTTGCCCAAACCCAACCTGCGGAAACCCCCATGAGAATGTATAGTACCGTCCATACTGGTGCAAAAAGCCAACTTGGTGGATTGAAGCTTGGTTTATTTAGCGTTACAAACCATGTGTTTACGGAACTCTGCGTTGCTGCGCTGGCAAGAAAACCAATAATAAGGCAGATAAAAACGCAAATAGCGATATAGGTAAGTTTTCTTTTCAAACTGTGGCGGATTTTCTCTAAAATAAGGATTTATTTTTATACGAGCGGGTAAAAACTATCTTTGCACAAAGTAGCGTGTACATGACCGAAAAAGATTTTATTCCTTCCCCATACTCCCGTCTAAAACCAGAAGGTAAAGTGGGCTACAAATCTCCTAGTAATATTGCCTTGGTAAAGTATTGGGGAAAGAAAGAAAATCAGATTCCGGCGAATCCTTCTATCAGCTTTACTTTGGATGCTTGCGCCACCACTACCTTCGTTTCGTTTGAGAAGTTATTAAAACCCGCTTCTAGCTTTTCTTTTGATTTGTTTTTTGAGGGTGAGGCCAAACCGGATTTCAGACCTAAGATTGAAACTTTTTTTAAACGGGTAGAACAGTACCTTCCTTTTTTAAGGGATTATCATTTTAAAATAGAAACATCCAACTCATTTCCCCATAGTAGCGGAATTGCATCCTCGGCCAGTGGTATGTCTGCCTTGGCTCTTTGTTTAATGGCCTTGGAAAGGGAATTGAGTCCTAGTATGAGTGCTGAATTTTTTACAAAAAAAGCCTCTTTTTTAGCCCGATTGGGTTCCGGTAGTGCCTGCAGAAGCCTAGAGGGCGATTTGGTGCAATGGGGAATTCATGAGGATAACATGGAAAGTTCCGATTTGTATGGTGTAACATATCCGCATGAAGTGCATTCGATTTTTAAAAAGTTTCACGACACTATTTTGTTGGTCGATAAAGGAGATAAACAAGTGAGCAGTACCGTGGGTCATGAATTAATGCACGGCCATCCTTTCGCGGAGCAGCGTTTTAAGCAGGCACACGAGAATCTATCCCAATTAAAATCCATTTTTAAGAAGGGAAATTTGGATGATTTCATTGAAATAGTGGAAAGCGAGGCTTTGACCTTACACGCCATGATGATGACTAGCCATCCTTATTTTATATTAATGAAGCCCAATACCTTAGAAATTATCAATCGTATATGGGCATTTAGAAAGCGTTCAAAAACCCATGTTTGCTTTACTTTGGATGCAGGTGCTAATGTGCATGTGCTTTATCCGGAAAATGAGAAAGATCAAGTGTTTGAATTTATTACCGATGAGTTGATTGCTTTCTGTCAAAACCAGGAGTATATTTGCGATAGAATTGGTTTTGGGGCAAAATTATTGATGCGTAACTAATAATTAAACCATAAAACAAACGTTTTAAAGCAACTGTAGAACTATATTATTTGTTGTTTTCGATTAAAAAGATAAAATTTACACAATAGTAAGTTATCTTTAATTAAAAGATTTTACAGGATAAAGTCAACTAAGTACCATGAAAGGACCCTTATTTTATTCTAAAATATTATTGTTTGGAGAGTATGGAATCATTAAGGATTCCAAAGGTCTGTCCATTCCTTATAACTTTTATAATGGTGCGTTAAAGTCGGATAACAATTCATCTGACATAGCTATAAACTCAAATGGTAGTTTAGCTTCTTTTGCGGCCTATTTGGAGCAATTGTCAAAGGATGAACCTGAGTTAGTCACTTTTGACCAAGAAAGACTCAAACAGGATGTGTCCAACGGAATGTATTTTGATAGTTCCATTCCACAAGGTTACGGCGTTGGGAGCAGTGGTGCTTTGGTAGCTGCTATTTATGATAAGTATGCAGATGAGAAGATAACGGTTCTTGAAAATCTGACTAGGGAAAAATTATTGGCCTTAAAAGCTATTTTTGGTAAGATGGAGTCTTTCTTTCACGGAAAATCCTCAGGTCTAGATCCTCTGAATAGTTACTTAAGTTTACCTATTTTGATTAATTCACAAGATAATATAGAGTCTGCAAATATTCCTTCACAGCATACCCAAGGTAAGGGTGCTGTATTTTTATTGGATAGTGGTACTACTGGAGAAACTGCTCCTATGGTGCAATTATTTATGGAGAAAATGAAAAACGAAGGTTTTAGGAATATGCTTAAGAATCAGTTCATAAAACACACAGACGCTTGTGTTGATGATTTTGTGAACGGAAACGTAACCTCACTCTTTGGAAATCTAAAGCAACTATCCAATGTAGTATTGGATAATTTTAAGCCTATGATTCCCGCTAAGTTTCATGCGCTTTGGAAACAAGGTATTGATACCAACGACTACTATCTAAAACTTTGTGGTTCTGGCGGTGGTGGTTATATTCTTGGTTTTACCGAGGATATAGACAAGGCTAAAACGGCACTCAAGGACTACCAATTAGAAGTGGTCTATAACTTCTAGCGATACCCAAACTAAATGCTTAATAGAAAAAATAAACTCTTGCTGTTAAAAGTATTGAGTCTATTTTCTGTAGTTCGCGGTTACAACATTCTAGTCATAGCACTCGCCCAATATTTGGCCGCTATTTATATTTTGGCGCCTGACTTGCCTGCGCGAAGTGTAGTGTTTGATATTAACCTTTTTCTTTTGGTGTTTGTTTCCACGCTTGTTATAGCCAGCGGATACATCATTAATAACTTTTACGATGCCGAAAAAGACCTAATCAACAAACCTGCTAAGAGTATGTTGGATCGTTTGGTAAGTCAACGATTTAAGTTAAGTGCATATTTTATTCTCAACTTTATAGCGGTTTTCGCCGCAAGCTATGTTTCGTTTCGAGCGGTGCTATTTTTCTCTGCCTATATCTTTGGTATTTGGTTGTATTCCCACAAGCTAAAAAAGGTGCCTTTATTAGGAAATTTTGTTTCGGCTATTTTAGCCATTACCCCATTTTTTGTCGTTTTTGTATATTACAAGAATTTTGAAACCGTCATTTTTGTCCATGCTATTTTCCTCTTTCTGTTGATTTTGGCTCGGGAAATGATAAAGGATCTTGAAAATATTCCAGGTGATATGGCGCAAAATTATAAGACGATACCAATTATTTACGGACCAAAGGTTTCTAAAGTAGCAATCGGCATTTTAGTACTACTGACCCTGATACCCTCCCTTTTACTTATTTTTAAATTTGATATTGGATATATGGACTATTTCTTTATTAGCTGTGTAGTCTTACTCTTGTTATTTTTGGTGCTATTACCTAAAGCTACCACTCGAAAACATTATATCTGGCTGCATAATATTTTGAAGTTTATTATTGTATCTGGTGTTTTCGGGATTCTTTTGATTGATGTAGATTTAGTCTTAAATCGTATTTTATGATGGATAATATTCTTAAAGTAGCCTTGGCGCAGATAGCACCGGTTTGGTTGAATAAAGAGGCTACCTTGGCAAAAATCGAAAAGACCATTTTAGATGCGGCCAAGGAAAAAGCCGAATTGCTAGTTTTTGGCGAGGCGCTTTTGCCAGGCTATCCTTTTTGGTTAGCGTTGACCGATGGCGCAAAATGGGATTTACAGGTGAACAAGGAACTCCATGCACATTATGTTAGAAATTCTGTTCAGCTAGAAGCAGGGGAGCTGGATGCTGTATGCGCTTTGGCAAGTGAGCACAAAATCGCTATTTATTTAGGTTTGATGGAGCGGGCTAAGGACCGCGGAGGGCATAGTATTTATGCTTCATTGGTATACATTAATCAGAGTGGTGAAATTAAATCCGTTCATCGAAAACTACGACCTACCTATGATGAACGTCTCACCTGGGCACCAGGCGACGGTAATGGACTGCGAGTACATGCTTTGAAACAATTTACAGTGGGCGGACTCAATTGTTGGGAGAATTGGATGCCTTTGCCTAGAGCCGCGCTTTATGGTCAGGGAGAAAACCTGCATGTAGCAGTATGGCCAGGAAGCGAACATAATACAAAAGATATTACACGATTTATCGCAAGGGAATCTCGGAGTTTTGTTATTTCTGTTTCTGCTTTAATGCGTAAAACCGACTTTCCAAAAGGAACGCCACATTTGGAGAAACTTTTGGAAACCGCACCAGAAATATTGGCCAATGGAGGTTCTTGTATTGCAGGTCCAGACGGAGAGTGGATACTACCTCCAGTCCTTAACAAAGAAGGCATCATATTCCAAGAATTAGATTTTAATCGTGTCTATGAGGAACGACAGAATTTTGATCCGGTTGGGCATTATTCGCGGCCAGATGTGACGCAGCTTACCATAAATAGGGAACGCCAAACTACAGTGCGATTTACCGATAATTAATACGTGGTTATTTCCTCCCCTCAATAGGCATCAACTCATATCCTTGATTGATCCCTTTTTGAATGGGCGGAACTCCTTTTTCCATCCAAACGGGTTTTGCATCGCCCTTTAGAAAATAATCAAAGAACTGTGCCATACGGATATTAAAATCGGTTCGATTCTGCATTTTCAGTGGCCAGTGTGGCTCGCCATTGTAGTTAAGGAACCAAGAAGGCTTGCCTAAACGGCGTAAGCTTACAAAGAATTCTATGCCTTGGTACCAGGGCACATGGCCATCAGCATCGTTATGCATGATTAACAATGGGGTATTTATTTTATCGATATTAAAGATAGGGGAGTTCTCTATATACCGGGCAGGATATTCCCATGGGGTACCACCAATTCTACTTTGGGTATGTTCGTATTGGAATTGTCGGCTCAGGCCAGTCCACCAACGAATACCGCCATAAGCACTGATCATGTTGGGTACTGGCGCTCCGGATTCTGCTGCTTTGAAAATATCTGTTTTTGTGACCAGATAGGCAATTTGATAACCGCCCCAGCTGTGTCCTTGTACGCCAATATTATCCTTGTCCACGAAGCCTTTTTCTACAAGCGAGGTGACGCCGGGAATCACACAATTATAAGCACTTTCCCCAGGATAGCCTATGCGGTATTCTATATCTGGATTAAAGATGACATAACCTCTACTAGTATAAAAACTATAGTTGAGCGAGGAGCGTTCTGGCTTTGGTGCTCTATGCCTGTGGATACCATTCGAACTTTTTTCATAAAAGTTGACGAGCATGGGATATTTTTTATTGGGGTCGAAATCTTCGGGCTTGACCAACATGCCTGTAAGTTCTTTTCCATCCAAAGAAATCCAGTTGACCAGTTCTATGCTTCCCCAGTTGTATTCTTGTTGTTGTGGGTTGGCATCGCTTAATTTTAAACTCTTTTTAAAACCAAGATTAGAAACGCGAAGATTCGGAAATTCAGTAAAGGATTCCCGTGTGTAAATTAAGGCATCGTCCAATAACGCCTTTTGTGGTGTTGAATAGCGATGCGGACTAGATAATAAGGTTTTTATTTTTCCATTTTTTGGATTGTACTGGGCATAACCAGCATCTTTGGTATCTTCGTTAAAAGTAGTCAGCAACCAATTTTGATCAACAGGAATATATAGTAATTCATCGTCTAATGCAACATAGCGATACACCGTTTTGCTTTCTCTACCGGAAGTTAGTTTGGTGCCTGTACCCGTTTTGGGGTCAAATTGCCAGATATCGTAGCGGTCGTAAAGAATAAGGTAGACATCGTTTATTGTCCATCCCGCAGCACCATAAGCTGACGGAAAATTAGGGGAATCGTTCGTCTCGTTAAAAAACTGTTTTCCCTTGGTCAACGCTTTTAAGTTCCCGGCAGGGAGGGTGTAACTAATCCAGGTACTGTCCGTTCTGCTGTATCCATAAGCGTATTTTGCTTTGGGACTCAGCTGTACTCTGGGCACTTTGGTCAAGGATAATAACGTTTCTCCGGAGTTAGTACTTATCAATTTATAGTCATTGTCCCGCCTTCCGGTCCACTGACTTTCGAGTTCATGGGGAAGGGTAGTGTTAATTAAAGCATAGAGAGCATTACCCTCATCACCCAATTCGGAATTAGGAAAATCGCTTGTGGCCAAAGGCACTACTTCATTATTTTTAAGATGTACCGTGGTGCGGTAGCTGGCAATAGAATCGTTCTTTAGCTGTAGTTCTTGCACCGTGTATAATCTTGGTTCATTATAGGTCCACACCTCCACATTTACGATTTCATCTTCTGTTAGGGTAGTATCTTTTATGATAGGCGGAGTTGCCAGACCAAAGAACAGTTTGGACTCGTCCTTTGAGAATTCGATATCGCCATAGGAAGAAACCATATAGCCAGTTGGCGCGGTGGACGGGTCTACTATTTTTTTGGCTGTTTCGTTTCCTTTATTCCACACAAAGAGCTCGTTAGGTCTTGTTTGAATTTTGGTGGTGTCCGTGTCTGTAACAAAGCCTAAATGGGTTCCGGAATCACTTAGACTTAGATTAAAATATTTTGCTTTTTGTGCGTTGTGGAGTTTATGACTGCTCTGGGTTTCCATATCTATCAGATAGACGGCAGCATCATCTTCTTTATCTTTACCAGTAGTTGCGTAGGCCATCGATTTTCCTTCTTTTGCAAACATGAAATCGGTTACATAGGGCATTGTGTCCTGTTTTCCTGTTAACAAATTCCTTAGCACTAAGTGGTAGCCATTCTTTTTACCGACTTTTTTAGGTTTTTTCTTTTTATCTACTTTATCCTCAAGGGTGTCCTTTTCCTTTTCTTCTTTTACTTCGTCTATGTAATACGCCACGTAGCCCGACCATTTTTCTGGGAGCTGAAAGGATTTTACGTTCGCTATTTTTGTAATCCCATTTGTGTTTAAGTCTAAAATCCCTAAAGAATCTTTAGGCAAATCTTCCTTTTTAGTTTTTCTGCTTTTCATAGCTCGGACACTGTCTTTCCAAGCGGTAATAGTAAACACTACAAATTTCGAATTGTAGGTAAACGCTGCTTTATCAGCCCTTTCATGTTCAAAAATTAGTTTTCCATTGGTATCCTTTACTTTTAACGCAGCATCTTTTTCCCCTTGCTCCAGTTCGTAAAGGACATAATTCCCGTTCGGAGAAATACTAGAATTTTGGACGGTATTCCATAGTTCATAATCATTATGATCTAACACCTTTTTTTGAGCGAAAACGGATACGGATACGAGTACAAAGAATAGCAAAAGTGATTTTTGAATCATGATGAGTTTTAGATTTCCTTAAATATAGAAAATAATTAAAAAATGGAGGGTAATAGAAATCGATTTAAAACCCACAATATTAATTTGATATGGAACGCTTTGCTACCTTTGCACCAAATATGAGTACTATGAGCAGGGAAGATTCCAACAGAGGTAAAAAGGCATCGGGAAGACAGGGTGGTAATTTTAAGAAGAACAGTTATGCTAGAGGCAACGCTCCTATTAAAAAAAGTACCGCTCCTAAACAAGTCTCGGATCCTAATTCTATCCGTTTGAATAAATATGTGGCCAACTCTGGGGTTTGTTCCCGAAGAGATGCCGATATCTATATAGCTGCCGGTAATATTACGGTTAATGGTAAGCCCATTACCGAAATGGGTTACAAAGTGAAGCTAACCGATGAGGTGAAGTTTGACGGTCGTCTATTGAATCCGGTGAAAAAGGAATATGTAGTATTAAACAAACCCAAGGATTTTAGTACGACCATTAGGGATGAAAAGGGTAAAAGACATGTTTCTGGTTTGATATCCAATGCCTCAAAATCGAAATTATTGCCTGTTGATAAGCTAGATAAGGAGGATACCGGATTACTGGTTTTTACAAATGATGGAGACCTTACCAAACGCTTAAAAAGCCCAATTAACGGACTCCGAAAAATTTACCATTTGGTACTGGATAGGGATTTAATTTCTGCTGATCTTCAGAAAATAAAAGAAGGTGTAACTGTAGATGAAAAGGTAGTGCGGGTACAAGACATCAGTTATATCGATAATTCTCCAAAGCGAGAAGTAGGCGTAGAGATATTTAGTTCACGCGCCAAAATATTAGAACGTCTCTTTAAGCAATTGGATTATAAAATCATGAGGTTAGACCGAGTTGTATATGGCGGATTAACCAAGAAGGATTTACCCCGTGGACATTGGCGTTTCTTGACTGACCAAGAAATCATCAATTTCAATATGATAAAGTAGTGTTTTTTTAAAAAATTTAAAGACTAGCGCAGCTATTTCTCATCATAGGCCTTTCCTGAAAAAATAGATAGTTTGATAGTAGAATAGCTGTATTATAAGGTTTTTGTTTCATCCTATTCCAGTAGGAAAAACACCTAACTAGCTCTTTTATTCGAAGTAAAATTTAATCTCTGGAATACCCATCTCCAAATAAGTAACTAACAATAATACCGTGGGTATTGCCCAAGGGCGAATCGTTAAAAGTTAGATTATAGCTATAAATCGCCCTGATATTTTTTAAGAGATACACGCCTGCCAATAGGTTTATGGAGGAATTGGAACGATATCCGGTACCCAACTCGAACTTGTTTTTGTAGCTAAAGGATATGTTTGTGTCTATCTGCAATGGAGCCCCATTTTCCTGCTTTAGCAGCACACTCGGTTTTATCATAATTTCCTCAAACTGATTGGAAAAGAAACGGTATCCCAAATACCCATAAAACGGATTGGATAGGTCTAAGTTTTCATCATTAGAGGCCAAAGCGTCACCAAGGATATTCGGTGACGAGAGTCCCAAATAAAAATTAGCAAGGTTCAATAGGATACCTACCCCAACCGTAGGGATAGTAGCATCTATATTCGCCGCAAAATTAGGATCGTTCATAATACCTAGTTCCAGAAGATTGTCCTGATATTGTTGTACACCAGGCGATATGGAGAAGGACAGTGAATTAGGTGTGTATATTTGCCAATACGGTCTGTTGCTTTTGGTATCGAAGAAAATTTTATAGGAATAGGTTGCAAATGCGCTGGTAGATGTAGTTACTCCTATTTCATCCCTAATAAAACCGGCACCAAGGCCTACTTTTCCTCGATTGAACGGACTATGAATACTTAATGCAAAACTTCTGGGACTACCTTCTATATTGTTAAAGAAGCCTGAATTGTTCAAGGTAACCTCTGTACTTGATGCCAGACCTGCATAGGCGGTATTGATCAAGTAGGGGTTATAGTTGTATTCCCCAAATGTGGGCGTTTGCTGTGCATTTAGGTTTTGATGACCAAATTGCACAAGTAAGTTCAGCGCTATAAAAGCGATATAAGTTGATATTTGCTTCATTATGTTATCGCTTTATGACCAGGTACCCCTGTGTTTTTTTGAGGTTATGAGCTCCTGATACCTGAATGTTAAAGAAATAAGTTCCGCTGGGAAGTTCGTTCGCACCCATACTCGTTTTTTCATTGGCCATACCCCTGAATGCATTAGAACCATTATTATAACCCTGTACTTGGAACACCATATCTCCCCATCTATTATAAATAGATACAGTATTATCTGGATTATCTTCAATACCTTCAATTACCCAATAATCGTTTACATTATCACCATTAGGAGAAAATCCGTATTGTGTTAAATCTGGTAAGGTTTCTGTTGTAAAACGTTCTTCAGAACAACCTATAGCATTACCGTCCTCGTTGTATGGTATAACGGTAACAAAAACAACTGTATTTTCTGTAAAATCTTGGTTAGGTACATAACTTAAAACGCTACCTAAATCACCAGAGAAAATCTCTAAACCTCCAGAGCTTGTTCCAATACTTAGGTTATAACCGGTTGCATTATTAACCTCATTCCATGATATCGCCGTTGCAAGCGGAACATTTGTTTCATTCGCTTGAGGACTACTTAAAGTAGTACAATCTGGTACTGTAATAGTATCCTCTGTCATAAAACTTTCTTCTGCACATCCTATAGCGTCCCCAGCTTCATTATAGGGAATGATATTGACGAATAGTATCGTATTTTCTTCAAAAGCTGAGCTTGGGTTAAAACTTAACGAATTGCCTACATCTCCTGTAAAAACTTCGGAACCTCCAGAACTGGTTCCGATGGAAAGTCTATAACCCCTTGCACCATTTGCGCTATTCCAAGAAAGACTGGAACCAACAGGTACATTCAAAGCATCTGCCAGCGGACTATTCATGTTAGTACAATCAGGAAGGTTAATACTATTTTCTGTAGTAAAACTTTCTTCTGTGCATCCCGTGGTTGCGCCATCCGCATTGTATGGAGTTACGGTTACGAAGATTGTTGCATTTTCATCAAAAGCTCCAATAGGTGTATAGGTTAATACATTGGCCATATCGCCGCTGAATATATCAGCCATGCCAGAACTTGTGCCTACGCTAAGTCTATATCCGGTTGCAGTGGTTACTGCATCCCAATTAATGGCTGTTGAAACGGAAACATTAGTTTCTGTATTTAAAGGACTATTTAATAGCGTACAGCTTGGAAGATTAACAATATTTTCTGTAGTAAACTTTTCCTCTGCGCACCCAACAGCATCTCCATCCAAATTGTAAGGAACTATAGTGATAAAAATAGTAGTGTTCTCTTCAAAGTTTATTGAAGGGTCATAAATTAAAATATTACCTATATCCCCAGTAAAAAGCTCAGAGCCTGCTGAGGTGGTGCCAATGGATAGTCTATATCCAGTTGCGCCTGTGGCAGCATTCCAAGTAATATTGGAACCTACAGAAACATCAGTTTCATTGTTTAAAGGACTATTTAGCGTTGTACAATCCGGTAGGGCTATATTATTTAGGGTAGTAAAACTTTCTGCTACACAACCCATAGCATCCCCAAACGTGTTGTATGGAGTAATGAGTACAAAGATTTCCGTGTTTTCAGGTAGGTTGTCTGACAGATTTAAGGTGGTCACGTTACCTACATCGTCCATGTAGATATCGTTTGCTCCTGAGCTAGTTCCCACAGAAATCCTATAACCAGTTGTATTGGCCGCAACGTTCCATGTTATATCAGTTGCCACAGGAACATCAGCAGCATTGCTCAAGGGAGTACTCAAGGTTGTACAAGCTGGTGGATTTGTAAGGCTGGATGTGCCTGTTCTAAAACTTTCTTCGATACAACCCGTAGCATCACCTATAGCATTATAAGGGATAATGGTAACATAGTGCGTTCTGTTTTGCTGAAGAAGGTCAGTAAAAGTATAGGAAGTATTAATTCCAACATCAATACTATTTGCTACTTCTATTCCGCCCTGTGTGTTACCAACCATTACTAGATACCCTGTAGCACCGTTTACTGCGTTCCACGTTATGTCAGTATCGATAGGTACTCCCGTTGTTCCATTACTTGGGCTTAATAAGTTAGTACATGCAGGAGGAACAGGAATAATTTCTGTTCTAAAGCTTTCTTCTGTACATGATGTAGCATTACCTTCCTCGTTATACGGTACTATGCTAACGAAAATATCCGTGTCCTCCGGTAGGTCGTTTGTTAGTTCAAATGTAGTAGCATTATTAACATCCACACCGTTCATAATATCTACAGCTCCCGTTGTCGTTCCTACGGTCAACCGATAACCATCCGCATTGGCAATAGGATTCCAGCTGAGGTCTGTGTTTATAGAAACATTGGTGGCACTATTTAAGGGTTCGGTAAGACTTGTACAATCTGGAATAGTGGCAATAATTCCTAATATAGTAAAGCTTTCTTCTGTGCAAGGCCCTACTGCGTCTCCTGTATCATTAAAAGGAACCAAAGTTACATAGACGGAATCGCCGGTATTAAAATCTGCCGCAAATTCGTAAAAGGTGTCGTTGATAGTTTCGTTATTTACCAAGGTAATATTACTAGGTTGTACTACCACCGTAAGCCTATAACCTCTTGCGAAAAGCGAGGGTTGCCAAGTTAAATTCGTATTTAAAGGTAGATCTATAGCTCCGTTGAGGGGCGAGGTTAATTGTGTGCATTCTGGAACAGGACAATCCAAGACATCATTGGTAATATTCCAACTATAAGTATCAATCATAGTTTGGCGTTCTTCTGCAGCATCACAATAAAGTAAGCCTTCTGCACCAAGTGTAAGACCGCTTGTCAATGTCTGTTCTGACCACGATATTAAGGTGTTATCGTAGTTTTCGCGAATTAAGGCGGTATTGTCGAGCATATCGGTCATGTTCGTTACACCTTCTACATTCCAATCGCCCAGGTATTGATCAAGTGCAGTAGTATTATTAAATGCGGATTCCATATTTACGGTTCCCAAATCCCATTGGTCCATAGCTTGGTTATAGGCAGAGGCATTTTCGAACATAGCCTCCATGTTGGCTACACCTGATACTCGCCAGTTATTTAAACTTTGGTTGAAGGAACTTGTGCTGCTGAACATTTCCTCCATTGTAGAGACACCTCTAACGTTCCATGAGTTTATGTCTTGGTTGAACGCAGCTGCATTTTTGAACATGGTCTCCATAGTGGTCACCGATGCTACGTTCCATGATGTTAAGGGCTGGTCAAAGGTAACTGCATCTTCGAACATGCTTAGCATCGTTGTTACAAAAGAGGTATTCCAAGCGTCTATTGGTTGATTAAAGATTGTTGCTCCTTGAAACATTTCTGTCATGGTAAGTACCTCTCCTGTATTCCAATTTTCAATAGTTTGGTCAAATGCAGTAGCAGTTTTAAACATGGCTTGCATATTGGTTACCGAAGCAACGTTCCAATTCCCTATTTCACCATTGAATACTGCGGCACCCTCAAACATGGAAGGCATCAACGTTACAGAGGAAACATCCCAAAGATTCAAGGGTTGGTTAAAAACTAGAGCATTTTCGAACATGGAGGTCATATTTGCTACGGCACTTACTTCCCACTCATCTAAGGGCTGGTTGAATGCTTCTGCGTTTTCAAACATAGTGGACATATTTACAACCGAGTTTACCACCCATTCGTTCAGCGGTTGGTCAAAGACCAATGCCCTCCTGAAAATAGAACTCATGTTTATGGCATTTGTTACATCCCAGTCGTTTATGTTTTGATTGAAAGAACCAGCGTCTTGAAACATTTGGCTCATATTCGTAACCAAGCCCACTTCCCATAAATTTAGAGGTTGGTCAAACGTTACGGCATTATCGAACATGGCTAACATATTCGTTACTTTGTCTACATTCCAGTCATTTAACGGTTGGTTAAATACTTCTGCATCTTTGAACATACCTATCATGTTCAAAACATTATCTACATCCCAAGATTCAATAGGAATATTAAAGGCTTCTGCATTTTCGAACATACTTTCCATGTCAATAACCTTCTCTACTTCCCAATCTTCTATGGCACCATTAAATGCTACGGCACCTTTGAACATATCTTTCATGGTCGTAACTTCCCTCACGTCCCACAGGTTTAGGGACTGATTAAAGATATCTGTTTGTTCAAACATTCTGGACATGTTTTGAACCTTGCTGGTATCCCAATTTCCAATAGGTTGGTTAAAGGCGTCTGCACCAAAGAACATACCGGACATATTCTCTACAGTACCCACGATCCAGTTATCCAAAGGTTGGCTAAATGCTCTTGCCCCGATAAACATATAGGACATGTTCTCCACGTTGCTTACATCCCAGGCATTTATATCTCCATTAAATATCTGACAGCTATTGAACATACCTCCCATGGAAGTCACAGCACTAAGATTTGGGATGTCGGTTGCATTGTATTCCATATTAATGCAGTAATAAAAAGCCCGCTCCATAGACTGCCATACTTGCGTTCCCCATTGGTCTATAGAGAGCAGTTTTATGTTATCGGTATTGGAATAGTCGTGAAACGGAGCTGGAAAATCGCCTATAATAGAAACGGTATAAGTTCCCGGAGCAAGATAGGTATGGGTAATGTCTCCCGTTACATTATTATCGAACTGATCATCGCCCCAATCTATAGAGTAATTGTAGGTAAGATAACTTGGATACCCTGTATTTGCCTCTATTTTTAATTGGTTGGCATTGGTAGTGTCATTATCTGTAATGGTAGTGTCATAGGTTAGTTTAAAAGCATCTGGGCTATTTATCCATGATGGCACTACGGTAAAGTTTTCTTCGGTACAGCCTACTGCGTCTCCATCGGTGGTATTATAGGGAACTATAAGAACGAATACCTCATCCCCGGATACTAATAAGTCATCACCAGCAGGCGTCTCAAGGTTAAGACCTACAATATTTCCGCCCGCGACATCATAGCTATCGAAGGGAGTGGATTCAATACCGCCTCTAAGTACTTTTACGGTAACCTTATATCCCGTAGCACCAGGTGTCTGTGCCCAGGTAAGGTTTGCACTCGCGGGTACATTTGTATCTCCGTTTACGGGAGAGACCAAATTGGTGCAGAGTACAAAGGAGCAGTTGATGATATCTCCCGTAATGTTCCATCCAGAATTGTTTATTAGTTCTTGTCTAGCAATCCTACCATCGCAATAGGTTAGAGTTGTAGCACCTAGGTTTACATTTGAATTTACGGTTTGTGCCGCCCAACCTATTAACGAGTTGTCATAGTTTTCTTGGGAAAGTCCAGAATTGGAAAGCATGTTTGCCATATTTGTAATACTGCTAACATTCCAAGTTTCTAGATTTTGGTTAAAGGCATCTGCGTTTTGGAACATTCCGCTCATATTCGTGACGGATGTCGTATTCCAGTCAGTCAGTACTTGGTCAAATACTTGGTTTTGGCCAAACATACTAGTCATATTAGTTACATTGTCTACATCCCAGTTATTTAAAGGTTGATTAAAGACTTGCGATAAATAGAACATATAGCTCATATCGGTAACGTTGGTAACGTTCCAATCATTCAATGGCTGATTAAATATGGCTGATTCTCTAAACATACTAGCCATATTGGTTACGTTATCCACGTCCCAACTACTAATATCTTGGTTGAAACTAGGTGCATTTTCAAACATCCCTCGCATATTCGTGACATTGATTACGTCCCATCCGCTTATATCTTGGTTAAAATCAGTGTTGTCACGAAACATATAATTCATATCCGTAACGTTACCAACTTCCCATTCATCCAATGGTTGGTTGTAGATAGCTCCCCAAATCCAGCCATCGAACATACTGGCCATGTTAGTTACATTACTCACATCCCAATCGTTT
>CAZMUV010000005.1:0-77503 GCA_964569345.1 uncultured Maribacter sp.
TTGAGATGGCAACATATAAGAAAAGAGGATTTAAACCACAAACTAAGGCTGAGATTCAGGAGTTTGATGAGCAGGAGAGCACAACAGCAGAAGTGTTCAGTAGCTTGGACGAAGGAGCTTCAAGATCGGAGGAGTGGGTTTCCAAAAACCAAAATTATATTTTAGGCATCATAGGTGTCGTTGCTATAGGTGTATTAGGGTATTTGGCTTATATACAATTTGTGCAAAAACCAAAAGAGACCAATGCAGCAAACGAAATGTATT
This sequence comes from uncultured Maribacter sp., assembly GCA_964569345.1. Taxonomy (GTDB): domain Bacteria; phylum Bacteroidota; class Bacteroidia; order Flavobacteriales; family Flavobacteriaceae; genus Maribacter. Next base: position 265 of record CAZMUV010000005.1, read on the forward strand.
ATCCACAACAGTATTTCGATCAGGCGTTAGCTAGTACAACGGCTAAGGATTCCTTGTTTACATTGGCACTGGAAGGGGCTGAGGGCAAGTATGGCTTTTTGGACATCATGGAAGAATATAGTGGTACCAAAGCTGCTAATTTGGCAAGCTACGCTGCTGGAATGTCTTATTTGAATATGAGTAAGTACCAAGAAGCAATTAGTTATTTAGAAGGTTTTAGTTCTGATGATGAAATTCTTGGCGCATTGGCAAAAGGAGGTTTAGGTGATGCTTTTATGCAATTGGAGCAAGCTTCAGATGCCTTAGGTTACTACGAGGCTGCAGCTGCGCACAGTACAAATGCGTATACAACACCAAAATTTTTATATAAAGCGGGTGTAACGGCACTTGAAATGGGTGATAAATCCAAAGCCTTAGGTTTTTTCCAACGGATTAAGGATGAGTTCTCTAGTTCAGAAGCTGCTACATCTATAGATGCGTTTATTGGAATGGCAAAAGGTGGCGCTTAATGGCAACAGCTAACAAAAATTTATCGGCTTACAATAAAATAACAATCCCAAGCGCGAAGAAATTTCGGTTTGGGATTGTAGTTTCTGAATGGAACCATGAAATAACTGAAGGTTTGTATACTGGAGCTGTAAAGGCCCTTTTAGATTGTGATGCTCATGATTCCAACATAGTCCGGTGGAATGTGCCTGGTAGTTTTGAGCTGACGTACGGATGCAAAAAAATGATTCAGCAAGGAGATTTTGATGCTATTATTGCGATCGGAAGTGTAATTCAGGGGGAAACAAAACATTTTGATTTTGTCTGTAGTGCAACATCACAAGGTATTATGGACCTGAACGTACAAACAGATGTTCCGGTTATCTTCTGTGTACTTACAGACAATACCCTGCAACAAGCCATAGATCGCAGTGGTGGTAAGCACGGTAACAAAGGAGCCGAAGCTGCTATCGCAGCTATAAAGATGGCTGCTTTGGGTATTTAGTGGTTTACAAATCTCATTTTATTTTTCTCTTATTTTTGGATGGTGGTAGCAAGATTACCATAAGATGAATATCTGATAGGGTGTTAACAAATTTTGGCACTTCTTTTAACGGGCGGTTTTTGGTTTTTGAGTAACTTTGGAACTATGGGAATGCTGAGTAAAATAACGCGCTTGCGTAGAAATAGACAGTACGACTACAGTCCTAGGTACTATGATGATAAAGGCAAGGGTAATCCTTTCAAGTTAGAGCCCAAATTTGATAAATATAGAAGTACCTTAAGTAACCAACGAGGCTTAAAGAATAAAATCACTAATGCAGTAGAAGATACTCGCAGAGAGGGCGATCGCAGTCTTAAAATACGAATGGCCGTTATTTTAGCCGTTTTGATTTTTATTTTTCTATTTATAATTGATTTTGACCTCACCATATTCTTTTCCTGATAATGGCGGATATTATTAGACTTTTACCGGATCACGTAGCCAATCAGATTGCTGCTGGCGAAGTGGTGCAACGCCCTGCTTCAGTGGTAAAAGAATTATTGGAAAATGCTATCGACGCGGGTTCCACTGAAATTAAGCTTATTGTAAAGGATGGTGGTAAGACCCTTATCCAAGTAGTTGATAATGGTAAAGGAATGAGTGTTACCGATGCGCGTTTGAGTTTTGAGCGACATGCCACCTCCAAAATCGAAAAAGCAGAAGATCTCTTTAATCTCAATACCAAAGGCTTTCGTGGAGAGGCTTTAGCTTCTATAGCGGCCATTGCCCATGTAGAGATGATGACCAAGACCGAAGCGGATGAAGTAGGCACTCATATTAAAATAGAAGGTAGTAAGATTAGCAGTCAGGAAGTAGCGGTGGTTCCTAAAGGTACTTCCATGTTAGTCAAAAATTTGTTCTTCAATATTCCAGCACGACGAAACTTTTTGAAATCGGATCAGGTAGAATACCGGCATATCACCGACGAGTTTCATAGAGTGGCGTTGGCGCATCCGCAAATAGCATTTCATTTTTACAATAACGGAGGTGAGGTTCTCATACTGGCTTCTAACGATTTTAGAAAGCGTATCGTTAATATATTTGGTAGAAAGGCAAACGAGAAATTGGTGCCCGTGAGTGAAGATACACAAGTGGTTCGCATCTCTGGCTTTGTTCAAAAACCCGAGTTCGCCAAGAAGAGTAGGGGCGAGCAGTTTTTCTTTGCGAATAACAGGTTTATTAAAAGTCCCTATTTACATCATGCTGTCCTTGGCGCTTTTGAAGGTTTGATCAAACCTGGAACACATCCTGGTTATTTTTTAAATTTGGAAGTGGACCCGAGTACGATAGATATCAATATACATCCTACGAAGACCGAAGTGAAGTTTGATGATGAACACACCTTGTACGCCTATATCAAATCTGCCGTTAAGCATAGTTTGGGTCAGTTTAATGTAGTGCCTGCTCTGGATTTTGAACAGAATCAAAATTTAGATACGCCTTATGCCTATCAGAATAAGCAAGTACCAACGCCTAATATATCTGTGAATGCAGGTTTCAATCCGTTTAAGGATGAAACCCACACCACTTCACGTGGTGGGAGCTATACGAAGACCAGCGCCAAGGGTTGGGAAAACCTGTACGAGGGGTTAAATGTTAATAAGCAAGAATTTAGACCAAGTACCATTGCTTTTGAATCCGAAGAAATAAATAGTACTATTTTTGATTCTGAAAAGGATCAGGGTGATCGGGTAACAACAACGTTTCAGCTCCGTAAAAAATATATTATCACGACTATTAAATCAGGTATGGTGGTCATAAACCAAAGTAGGGCGCACCAACGTGTACTATATGAAAATTTCCTTAAAAATATAACGATAAAGGAGGCCGTGAGCCAGCAATTACTGTTTCCGCTTTCCTTATCTTTTTCTAAAACTGAATTGGATATATTAAAAGAGATTAAAGACAATCTCTGTGCAGTAGGTTTTGTGTTTGGAGATATTGGTGCAGAAACTGTTGAAGTAAAAGGTGTTCCGGTGGTTGTGGTAGAAAGTGAGGTACAGATGGTTATGGAACAGTTGATTTCTGATTTTCAAATGGAAATTTCTGCCGATAGTTTCTCGCAGAGTGATATGTTGGCCAAAACCTTATCCAAGACCCTTTCCGTTAAAACAGGGGAGTTTTTGGATGATAGGTCCCAATTGGCTTTGGTTAACGATTTGTTTGCTTGTAAGGAAGCTACGTTGAGTCCCTTTAATAAGCGTACCTACGTAATGATTACAGAAAATGATATTGATAGAAAATTTATATAAATGGGTAGACTAACAGATGCGATAAAGCATTTATTGATTATTAATGTTTTATTTTTTATTGCAACCCAATTGTACGGGGATCAAATGTACCAGTGGTTTTCGCTATGGTTTCCTAAGAACGAGAATTTTGGACTTTGGCAAATACTTTCCCATATGTTCATGCACGGCGGCTTTATGCATATTGCATTTAATATGTACGCATTATGGGCTTTTGGTACGCCATTAGAGCGAATGTGGGGTAGGAATAAATTCTTTTTCTTTTATTTCTCAGCGGGTATTGGAGCTGCCCTTATTCATACAGGGGTAAATTACTATCATTTTAATGCTGGGATTTCTGCACTTGTAGATGCTGGAATTTCGGAAAGTAGTGTAATGGAAATTATATCTAGCGGACAATACAGTCCAGATTGGTATAACATTGCAGGTAAATCTACAATAGAGAATTTCCTTAGTGCCTACAACACACCCGCAGTAGGTGCTTCAGGTGCTATTTATGGGGTATTGGTAGCCTTTGGAATGTCTTATCCAAACAGCGAATTGTTCCTTATGTTTATTCCCGTTCCTGTGAAGGCGAAGTATTTTATTCCTGTGTTGATAGGCCTAGATTTATTTTCTGGCGTAACAGGATATAGCCTTTTTGGACAAGGAATTGCCCATTTCGCTCATATTGGTGGGGCACTTTTTGGATTTTTGATGATGTGGTACTGGAAAAAGAATCAGTTTAATGAAAATAGGTGAAATTAGCAGATGGCGCAAGGAAATTTAAAATATCAGTTTAGTAGGTTATCGATTGCAGAAAAGCTAATCGCTATAAACGTGTTAGTATTTATTGTGGAGCGTCTAACTACCTTTTTATTACGGTTGTCCAGTAATAGTATTGTACAATGGTTTGAGCTGCCTAAGGACTTTTTCGATTTTTTATTACAGCCATGGTCGATAGTTACCTATTCTTTTTTCCACGGAGGGTTTGGTCATCTTTTTTGGAACATGTTGCTTATATATTTTGTGGGGCGCATTTTTCTGAATCTTTTTGATGCGAGGCGTTTTCTCAATGTATACCTCCTTGGTGTTATTATGGGTGGTTTCTTCTTTTTTCTAGGCTACAATATTTTCCCTGCTTTTTTCAATGTAAATGCGTATTTGATTGGAGCTTCTGCAGGTGCCAGTGCTATTCTAATTTTTATATGTTCGTACATACCCAACCAAGAAGTACGGTTGATTTTCTTCAATGTGAAACTATGGTATATAGGTGCGTTTGTGGTTTTGATGGATTTAATACAACTGCCAGCAAGCGGTAATGCAGGTGGACATTTAGCCCACCTAGGAGGGGCATTATTAGGATATTGGTATGCAAGACAATTGGTTAATGGTGCCGATATAGGAGCGGGCTTTTCAAGATTTTTAGATACCATAGTAAACCTTTTTAAGGGGAGTGAAAAGAAGGCGCCTTTAAAAACGGTCTATAAGAGCAAAAAAGAGGGGGCTACCACAACTTCAAAAGCACAGTATGATAAGCAAAGTAGTCAAAAGAAAATCGATGCCATTTTAGATAAAATAAGTAAGTCTGGTTATGAGAGCTTATCCAAAGCAGAAAAAGACTTTTTGTTCCAAGCCGGTAAGGACGACTAGAGGCTATGAGAAAATTGTCTTTTTTTAACCGGATAGTCTTTTATCTAAATCTTATTTTTTCAGCCGCGCTGCTAATTGCCTGTATTGTGCCGTATACGGACTCTGCTAGTTTGGCTTTTTTTAGTTTGGCAGTACCTGTTTTGGTTATCATTAATTTACTGTTCGGTCTTTATTGGCTATTAAGCAAGCGTCTATTAGTATTGATGCCTTTGGCTGTTTGCCTATACTGGTATATGGCAATGGGGTCTTTTATAAAGCTTAGAATTCCTTCCAGAATAACAATGGAGAGCGATTCTATTAAGTTAATGACTTATAATGCCTTAGGTTTTAGAGGTATGGAAGATGATTGGGAAAGTACTGCGGGTGATAGTATTGTTAAGTTCATTAATGCCGAGGGTCCTGATGTTATCTGTTTTCAAGAATATGATTACATGAAAATGCGTAAGGATAATTTGGAGGCGTATCCCTACAGTTCTGTTGATTCAGAATTTGGACAGACGAGTGGAAGACTATACCAAGCTATTTATTCCAAGTATGAAATTATTGGTAAGGGCTTACTCGATTTTGGAAATACATTTAATAGCGCTGTCTATGCCGATATTGTTTGCAAAGCAGATACGATTAGGGTATATAGTGTACACCTGCAGTCTTTAAATATAAGACCACGAGATCTTAAAAATGAGCGTTCGGACAAGCTTTTCGTTAGACTACGAAAATCCTTTCAAAAACAACAGCAACAAACCGAAATTATTAGGGAGCATATGACTACTAGTCCTTACAATAATGTCGTAGCGGGGGATTTTAATAACAACCAATTCTCTAGTGTGTACTTCAACCTAAAAAGAGATTTGAAAGACTCATTTATAGAATCGGGTAGTGGTTATGGTAGTACTATCAATTTTTGGAAATTTCCTTTTCGTATCGATTTTATATTAGTAGATCCTTCCTTTGAAGTAGTTGCACATCAAAATTATGATATTGACCTTTCTGATCATGAGCCTATTATGGCATCAATCAAAATTTCCTCCAATCAATAAACAATCTACGATGTCTGCTAACATATGGAGGAGGAAAGCGATACCCCAAATACGTGTTTTCTTATACCCTGTCATCACTATATAAACACCTATGGCCCAATACGAATGTAAGGGATGAAAATTGATGCTACATCGCATTGCATCAAAAATGGGAGTAGCTAGTACATGATCTATATCTAGGAAAATCCCTGCTAATAAAATAAGTGCCGCTTTTAAAAGGTGTTCCTTAAAAAAGAAATAAGCAATGGCTAAGGGTACTATAAAGTGAATGCCATAGTGCAGTAAAAACCTAAGCATTACCAGTCGTGAGTTTAGTTTCTTTTAAATAAGTCGTAGCATTTGGCCCTAGGTTGAATAAAAGATCTAATATGCTAAGGTTCGGGGTAAAACCATGGCGGTCTCCAAAGACTTGTACGTAATCTGTTTGACCTAATTGAAACTTATTTTTCACACGCACCAAATGTCTGTAATCATTCTCGCTGTCTAGTTTAAAAGCCTCGGTGCTGGTACGAGGCATTTCAAGCTGCAGGCATTCACAAATGATTTCGATGGTTTTTAGGTTAAAGTCCATCAAGTATAAGAACTCAGTGTCATACAGCGGTTTAATGTCATCCTCGTAAAACTCGAAGTAGGGGGATGTTCTATACGCTGTTTCTAAAGTACGCCAATGTTGTCTTTGCCAAGGATAGGTGTTATCTATTTTTACGTCAAGGTTTAGTTGCTTTCCTTTGCTTTTGCCTGCATGGGATATGGGAATACTGAGTATATGCTTACCCCTATCGTTGCAGATGTAGGTTCTATTCCTAAAAGTCTGTTTTTGATAGTTGCCCTGCGTTTCCCATATAATTTCATCGCTTTGTACGAATATCGTAAAAAATGCAATCGTAGGGAAATAGGCAGGATACAAAATACTCATAACTAGGCTTGGTTAGATTTTTTACGTTTCCAAAGCCAGCTTCCTACAAAATAGGCTACCAAAAGTATCAGAAAATATTTGAAGTAGGACTGTGGTTCTCCATCGCCATTTACGGTTGTAAAGATACGGTCCCATCGGGGTCTCCAATTGGTGATGTTTTCTGTAAAATTATCAAAACTCATCCAAATAAAAATTGGGGTACCTACAATATGGTTCTCTGGAACATAACCCCAAGCGCGACTGTCTTCCGAGTGATCCCTGTTGTCTCCCATCATCCAATAATAATCCTGTTTAAACGTATAGGAATTGGCTACTTCGTCATTTATGCTAATTTGATTACCAGAAACACTAATGGTATTTAGCTCATAATCACGTATGATTTTCTTGTAAAGGGGTAGCGTTTTTAGGTTTAAGTCAACCGTAGTTCCTCTTTTAGGAATGTAGATAGCACCGAGCTGGCTGTAGTTCCAATTATAATCGGGACTTTGCGGAAATAGATTGGTGCCGCGTCTGCCTTTTGGAGTAATTTTTTGAACTACTGAATCAATGCTGGAATCCTTCCGCAGTACAGCTACCATATCATCTGTTAATGGAGCAAGTCGCTCCCTATCTGTTACCTCACGCAAGGATAGTCCGAATTTTTTAATGGTAGTTATAGGAATTCCAGAGCTTTTCGTGTACAGTTCCAATTCACCATTTTCTCCTTGGTCATATCCAAGTAAATATTGGTTAACTACCTGCGCCTGTTGTTGGTTTAACGCATTGGACAGGTATTTTCTGGTAAAGTCCGTCACACCAATTTGCTCCAATAATCTGGAGGAAACTCCTTTGCTACTATATATGGTATAGTCGAATTGTGGTTTTGCGCTACCCGGCAGTTCCAATTGTTTTCCGTTAATAAATACATACCCATCTCGTACTTCCAAAGAATCTCCGGGAACACCAACACAACGTTTTACGTAGTTAGATTTTTTGTCTATCGGTTTTTTAACACCGGTTTCTCTCTTAAAAAATCTCCTGACGGTATCTGCCGGCCAGCTAAAAACAACAATATCGTTACGGTCTACCTTTGTGAAGCCTGGTAGTCTGAAATAGGGAAGTTGTGGTTTGTTTAGATATGAAGGCACACCTAAAACTGGTAATGTATCGTGTACCATAGGGGCTGCAACGGTGGTCATCGGGGTTCTTGCCCCGTAATGAAACTTGCTAACGAATAGAAAATCACCCACTCTAAGGGTACGTTCTAAAGATCCTGTTGGGATTACGTAGGGTTGAATAAAATAGGTGTGAACCAACGTAGCGGCCACGACGGCAAAAACAATAGAGCTTACCCATTCTCCCATGGCGGTTTTAGGATGTAGGCTTCTATCCTCTATGTATTTAACATCTAGGGCATAATTAACGTAGTAGATATAAAAGCCCAGTGTGAAAATCACTAGCCAAGACTCCAAGGTGCTGTTTCTGCCATAACTACGAATAGTTTCTACCCAAAGTACTGGGAACATGAGTAAATTAATAATAGGAATAAACAACAAGATTACCCACCATTTTGGTCTGTTAATGATTTGCATTAAAACTACTGCATTATAAATAGGAATGGCGGCTTCCCATGCTCTTCTGCCTGCTTTTACATATAATTTCCAAGTTCCTAAAAAATGGATGACCTGTACGAGGAGTATAAAAAGAATCCATTGTGTACCGTTCATAATGTTGTTGTTTATTGTTTAAGTTGATAGCGTTGATCTATTAGTTTTAAATGCCAACTATGTGTCATTAGTACTGATAGCTGAAAATAGTTACTTTTTTTAACTAAGGTTTAACACATCCCTCATGGTAAAGACTCCTGTTTTACCAATAATCCATTCTGCTGCAATGACGGCACCTTCCGCAAACCCTTCTCGGTTGTGGGCTGTATGCTGTATGGTTATATCATCTACATGACTTGTGTATTCAATGGTGTGTGTGCCAGGTGTTGTTCCAATTCGTTTTGATGTTATGGGGACCTGTCTTGCTTCTTCTTTATCCAATTTCCATCCTTTGTATGCAGAATTTCCTATAATCCCTTCTGCTAGTGTTATTGCGGTTCCGCTTGGTGCATCTAATTTTTGGGTGTGATGTATTTCTTCTATGGCAACGTTGTACTGTTCTAAATGCTGCATCATTTTGGCAAGTTGTTGGTTGAGTTCAAAAAAAATATTCACCCCCAAGCTAAAGTTGGAGGCATAGATAAAAGCTCCTTTGTTTTGCTTGCATAATGCTACGGCGTCATTATACTTTTCTAACCATCCCGTAGTACCAGAAATAACTGGCGTGTTGTTCTCTATACATTTGGTAATGTTTCCAAAGGCGGCTTCGGGCATACTAAAATCGATGGCTACATCAATATTCAAAAAATCTACGTTTTGCGTATCAATATCAATTTTAGCAACGATTTCGTGGTTTCTGGCCAGCGCAGTACGCTCGATCATCTGCCCCATTTTTCCGTAACCGAACAGCGCAATCTTCATATTTAAAATTTAATGGTTAGCGCCATCCCGTAGTTAGCACTATTGGAAACACGGTTTAGGTCTAAATAGGGTTGAAAGTCAAAACTTAGGTTGTCATCAATATTAAATTGTTTTAGGTGGGCGGTTACATTGGCGTCTATTATGTTTAGGGCATATATTGCGATAGCAGCAACGAGCCATAAGTCTCTTTCCTCTTGGAAACGTTCTTGTTGACTTTCTAAATCTCCAGCATCAAAATCAGGAGCTTGTCCAGGCTCATTGTCCCCGTTTAAATCATAAAATTCATCGTCGGTAAAACCGGCCTGTCTTCTTATGAAAGCCGTCCTGAATCTTCGATATGTATCATTTTTCAACGTGTACATGTAAACACTTCCACCTAGTGCGCCCCAAACGATAGGGGCCTTCCAATATTGTTTGTTGTAAATCTGTCCTAGGCCAGGAAGTACGGTAGAGTAGAAAGCAGCTTTGCTTGGTGCCAAAGGGTTTATGGCTTCCTTAGTAGCCATTATAGAATCTAGGACTACTATGTTTTCGCTTTTTAAGACAGTCGTTACAGTACTGTCTACCTCTTGGATGCCAGGTTCATTGGTTTCTTGTGCCCTACATAGGATTAATGAAAACAGGCAGACAAACAAAAGGCTGGGGAGTTTATACACCGGTTATCAGCTTTTTTATTCGCTTAAATTCTTCTTCGGAATGAAACGGAATCGTGATTTTTCCTTTGGATTTTCCACTAGTACTTATAGCTACCTTTACGGATAAACGTTCTACTAATTCTTGGGCACCATCATTGATGAATTCTGGTGTTTCCTTTGCTTTCTTTTTTGCAGGTTTACCTTCTGAAATCTCCTTAAAAACTTTTACTGCATTTTCGGTTTCCCTCACGGAAAGACGTTGTCCTATAATTTTCTCATACAACGCAATTTGGTCTTCCTTATTTTCAATATTGACCAAAGCCCTGCCATGCCCCATACTTAGAAAACCATCTCGCATACCAGTTTGGATGATAGGGTCTAATTTTAATAACCGCATGTAATTGGCAATCGTAGATCTCTTTTTGCCTACACGCTCGCTAAGCTTTTCTTGTGTAAGGTTTATTTCGTCTATCAACCGTTGATAGGAAAGGGCGATTTCAATGGGGTCTAAGTCCTGACGTTGTATGTTTTCTACTAAAGCCATTTCCAAGGATTCTTGGTCGTTGGCAATACGTATATAAGCAGGAACAGTAGGTAGATTGAGTAATTTGGAAGCTCTGTAACGTCTTTCTCCAGAAACGAGTTGGTACTTATTAAAACCTAGCTTTCGTACTGTAATAGGCTGTATTACGCCTAATTCTCTAATCGAAGTCGCTAATTCCTGTAAAGACTCATCATTAAAATTAGATCGAGGTTGAAAAGGGTTCACCTCAATAAACTCTAAATCAAGTTCAATAATATTACCAACAACCTTATCGGCATTTTTATCCGAGGCAGATTTAATATCGTTTTTGGGATCTTTCAACAGTGCTGAGAGACCTCTTCCGAGTGCTTGTTTTTTTACTGCTTTTGCCATTTTAAACTGTCTGCTTGTTTTTTTTGACTACCTCGCTCGCTAGATTTAGGTAATTGGTAGCACCCTTACTGGAAGCATCATATTTTATAATGCTCTCACCATAACTCGGGGCTTCACTAAGCCTTACGTTTCGTTGTATAATGGTGTCGAATACCATGTCGCCAAAGTGCTTTTTAACCTCTTCTACCACTTGGTTTGACAATCGCAACCTAGAATCATACATGGTCAATAGCATACCCTCAATATCCAAATCAGCATTATGAATCCGCTGTATGCTTTTAATAGTATTCAATAGTTTACCCAATCCTTCCAGTGCAAAATATTCGCATTGGATAGGGATGATTACCGAGTCTGCCGCAGTAAGTGCATTTAAAGTAATCAAGCCCAAAGAAGGGGCACAATCTATTAAAATAAAATCGTATTCTTTTTTAAGGTCTGTAATGGCCTTCTTCATCATGTACTCCCGCTCGTCTTTGTCTACCAGTTCTATCTCTATGGCTACAAGGTCTATATGTGCAGGAATAAGGTCAACGTTTGGTGATGAAGTGGGTATGATGGCCTCCTTAGCTGTTTTGGTGTGTTCCAGTAACTGGTAGCTGCCAATTTCAACCTCGTCCACATTAATCCCTAGGCCCGATGTTGCATTTGCTTGGGGGTCTGCATCAATCAAGAGAACCTTTTGTTCCAGCACACCAAGTGCTGCTGCCAAGTTCACGGACGTTGTCGTTTTTCCTACGCCACCTTTCTGATTTGCAATAGCAATTATCTTGCCCATAAAAGTCATTAGTTAGGGCGTAAAAATACAATTATTTATGGCGCTAATGAAAGGATTTTGTTAACACTAAGTGAATAAGCAATTGGTTTTTACTAAAATGAGGTTAAACTTTTAAAAGCTAATGTGTTACCCTAATTTACTTTGTACTCTTTGATATCGTACCGGTTTGCCTGTGCAAAGGTATAATGCCTTTTAATGCTTATCGGTTTTTAAGCTATCTTCATATTCTATAAGATAGATTTCCTCATTCTTTTTTTTGAGATAATATTCTTCTCTAGCAAATTTTTCTAACTCTTCTTTGTTGGAAAGTTTTTCTATTATCTTTTTGTCTTTTGAAATCTCTTTTTTTAAAAAATCTTGCGTTTTTTCTAACTTTTTTATTTCCTTTTTAAGCTCTTGATGAATGAGCAGCGAGTTAGTGTCAAAAAAAATCATCCAGATTAAAAATGCAGTCAATACCATAACGTACATATTCGTCATGATTTTAAACCATTTTTGCTTTCGGAGTGTTTTGAGTCCCATTAGGTTTAGGCTATTCGTTCGTTGATGATACTTCGTACTATGTCAACGGCAACTGTGTTGTATTTGTTGTTGGGAATAATAATGTCTGCATATTCTTTAGTAGGCTCTATGAACTGGTCATGCATAGGTTTTATTACGGTTTGATATTTTTCTAAGGTTTCGTCTAAGTTCCAACCACGTTCGTTTACGTCCCGTTTTAATCTTCTGATGAGTCGCTCGTCCGTATCGGCATGTACAAATATTTTAATATCGAACATTTTTCTTATGTCTGGGTTCGTCATAATCAATATTCCTTCTACAATCATCACTTTGGTCGGGTGTGTAGGCACTGTTTTACCCGTTCGGTTGCATTCTAAAAAGGAATAAACCGGTTGTTCTATCGATTCTCCCGATTTTAATGCTGTTAAATGACTTTCCAATAATTTAAAATCAATGGAGTTGGGGTGGTCAAAATTGGTTTTTCTACGTTCTTCCAAAGTCAGGTGCGAAAGATCATTGTAATAGGAATCCTGTGAAATTACCCCCACCTCTTCATTTGGCAGTTCGTTTATAATTTGGTTGACCACCGTGGTTTTTCCACACCCGGTGCCACCAGCGATTCCAATAATAAGCATATTTCTAAAATTTGGTTCAAAAATACATATTTGAATATCAATTTTCGAGGAAACTTAAAAATCAACTTTCAATAGTGTACTAGGGGTTTAATTAGAAGTACTTTTGCACCCATGCAAAACGAGCAGGTAAAACCTAATTTCGAATTCATAGCCCTTATGGCATCTCTGATGTCTATTGTAGCTTTGGCTATAGATGCGCTATTGCCAGCCATAGCTGAAATAGGTATTAGCATTAATAGCTTGGACCCTACGGACAATCAATTATTAATCGTTATGATTTTTTTGGGCTTGGGTTTTGGACAGCTTTTCTTTGGGCCACTATCCGATAGTTATGGTAGAAAACCTGTGGTGTATATTGGGTTTGTTCTTTTCGCTTTTGCGAGTATTCTATGTGTATTGGCTCCTTCTCTTGAATGGATGGTAGTCGGTAGGATTTTGCAAGGCATAGGACTTTCTGCGCCCAGAACAGTAAGTATTTCTATAATACGAGACACTTATACAGGTGATTATATGGCTAAAATCATGTCTTTTGTTACTGCCTTTTTTATTTTGATTCCTGTCGTTGCTCCTGCCATTGGCAAGCTTATTTTAGAAACTATGGGTTGGGAGGCTATATTTTATATGCAACTCTTTTTTGCTCTGGTGGTAGGGGTTTGGTTTTGGAAGCGACAGATAGAAACATTGAAGCCTGAGTATAAAGTTCCTTTTTCCTTGTCTATTTTCATAAAGGGAACCAAAGAAATATTCAAGTATACCGAAACAGTGGCGTGTACCATGATTTCAGGATTTATTACCGGCTCTTTTTTGGTATATCTGAGTTCGGCACAGCATGTTTTTGAAGACCAATATAATTTAAAGGATTCCTTTCCCTATATTTTTGCCGGCTTGGCGCTTTCCATCGGGTTATCCACTTTTCTCAACGGCACACTTGTGGTGCGATTTGGAATGCGGAAATTAGCCTTATATGCACTTGTGCTTTTCACTTTAGTAGCCCTTACGTACGCGGTATTATTTTTTGGAAAGCCTAACCCAGGTTTGCCAATTTTATTACTCTTTTTGGCATCCTTGTTTTTTTCCTTGGGTTTTGTATGGGGGAATATGCGCTCTATAGCTATGCAACCAATAGGTCATATTGCAGGCATTGGTGCGGCCATAACTGGATTTATTTCTACAATTTTATCCATACCTATTTCCCTATACGTGGGGAGTTTTGTGCAAGAAACGGTATGGCCTTTATTTGTAGGCTTGGGTACATGCGGGTTTTTATCCACTATATTGTTTCTATTATTCCGATCAAAACCGGTACAAATTCGAAGGATAACTAGTTGAAAAATTAGCTTGGTAAATAAAGGATGCCGCTGGATGAACTTCGTGCAGCACCAGTCACAGAATTCAAAACATTTATTTGTTTTTCAGCTCTAAGTGCGCCCATAAAAGCAAATACCATAGCTTCTTTAAAGTCGATTAGTTTTTTTTCTGGAACCACTACTCGGATTTCCGAACCTAGTTTTTTCGTTAGTGTGTCTATTAAAAAAGTATTTAAGACGCCACCTCCCGTGACTAGTAGTTTCTGCCCAGGTTTTGTTGTATTCTGAAGTATTTGCTGTGTAATTTTTTCGCAAATATGATGGATTGCCGTATATAATAAATCTGCTGTAGTCGCCTCAGTGCTATCCACTATTGGAGCCACTTGTTCTAAAAACCACTCATACCCAATAGATTTTGGATGGGGTAAGAGGTAGTATTTCAAATCGTTCAATTTTTGTAGCATTTCCGGAATCATATGTCCAGAACGAGCCAATTCGCCACCTTTGTCGTATTCCAGGTCAATTTTACGCGTAACATAATTAAGAATCATATTAGCCAAACCGATGTCATAGGCAATTCTTTTTCCTCTTAGGTTAAAGGATACATTGCTAATTCCTCCTAGGTTCAAACAGAAATCATACTCCTGGAAGAGCAGTAGGTCTCCAATTGGGACAAGCGGAGCGCCTTGCCCTCCAAGGGCGATATCGTTTGTTCTAAAATCACATATAACATGCTGTTTAGAGGCGTTTGCTAAATGTTGTCCAGAACCAATCTGTACCGTAAAGCCAAGTTCTGGTCTATGGTGTGTCGTATGACCATGGCTTGCTATATAATCCACTTCTAGTTGGTTTTTTACTATAAAATCGTGTGCTTGTTCCCCTAGCCAAGTGCCATAACTGTTGTGTAGTTGAAACAGGTCTTCAGTACCTAGTTGTATTGCATCTTTAAGTTCGTGTTGCTGTTTGCTTGCATAGGAAATACTCTTTGTGTTAATGATATCAAAAGTCCATACGCCTTTTTCTTCTATAAAATGGCAATAGGCCAAATCCAGACCGTCTAAGGAGGTGCCGGACATCAATCCTAAAATTTTATAAGTTTTCATAGGTTTGGATATGTTTGATTTACAGGGTTACCGGTAATTTCCCTACTGCTTCTACTTTCCCTAAAAAGTGTTCCGTGGCCACATCTTGAAATTCTTTAAAATCTTGATAAACGATAACCGTTGCTAAGGTCTCTTTCGTATGAATAGTTCTTAGCGCTAATGGATTTCCAAAATGATAAAGTACTACTTTTTTTGTAGCAATCATCTGGTTGATGAAATCGAGTTCTTGGTCTAGAAATCCATAATTATTCGTGGGTTTTACGGTCGGAGGGGTGAGTAGTAAAAGAATATGCGTTTCATTTACTACCTCTTTCTTTGTGGTTTCCAAAGCAATAAGGATGTCATGTGCTTCATCAACTTCAGAAAAACGCTTCATCGTTAGGGTGCAGTAGTCGGTATGTTGGAATTCTGAAATATCAGATTCTAAACCATGTAGTAGCGTAATACTTTTTTCTGCTAATTTTCGGTTTAGGGCGGAACAACTGGCCACATTCAATTTGGAGTTTGAGATTGAATTTGTGTTTGAGTTTTGAAACGCTTTCTGCTTTAGCTCCCAAAATCGTTGGAAACTAGTATCTATAGCTTGTTCTGTTGCATTAGTTAGAATTTTTTCTATACCCTCAGCAGTATGTTCAGCGAAACAAAGTACATCGTTACCAGCATCAAAGGCAAGCCATTCTAATATTCCTCTTTCAGGATAATGTTTAGAAACTGCATGCATATTTAGCGCATCCGAAATTACTACACCCTTGTAACCCATTTCATTTCTAAGTACTCCTGTGATAATTTCTTTATTGATGCTTGACGGTCTGTCATCCGTTGTGGTCAGATTTGGAACCGAAAGATGTCCTGCCATAACCGAATCAACGCCCTCGTTTATAAGTTGTTGAAACGGATACAGTTCGTTTTCTAGGAGCTCACTTTTTGTTTTAGCTATTACTGGAAGCCCTAAATGGGAATCCGTAGCGGTATCTCCATGGCCTGGAAAATGTTTGATGCTCGTAAGGACACCTTCACTTTCAGTTCCTTTAACAAAAGCAATGGCTTTTTGAGTTACCAATTCACGATTTTCACCAAAGGAACGATAACCGATTACGGGGTTGTCCGGATTGTTATTTATGTCTACCACGGGAGCTAAATTCCAGTGGATTCCTGCCGCTTTGCAGTCTTTTGCAATGTTTGCACCAACCTCAAAAATAAGCGCTTCGTTATCTTGTATGGCTCCCAAAGTAATCCCATACGGATATTGTGGTGTATTTTCAATTCGCATTGCCAGCCCCCATTCGGCATCAATGGCTATAAGTAATGGATATTTAGAAATGGACTGATACCGTTGAATTAAATTACGTAGTGTTTCAAAACTATTTTCGTTATAAACCACCTTATTCTTACCTTCATAATTGGTAGCCGCACTTGCACGGGAGTGGAAAAAACATATGCTGCCAATGCTATGTGTTTCAATCAATTTTTCCAATTGGAGTATTTCGGCTTCGCTATCGTTTATAAAAGCCGCAGGCATAAATAGTTGCCCTACTTTTTCGCTCATTGAAAGTCTCCCTTTCATTACATCGTAATTATATACTTTGCTCATCTTTCTCTTTTGCTTTGCCAAAATCGGCAGGGTATTTAATATATCTAAGGATAAAAAATGCTGGTAAAGCTGCTATAACTACCCAAATGAAGAAACCGTCATAGCCAAGCCATTCCTGAACGTAACCACTGATTAAACCTGGTAACATCATCCCTAAAGCCATAAAACCAGTAGCAAGTGCATAGTGAGACGTTTTAGAATTTCCTTCCGCAACGTAAATCAAGTATACCATAAAACCTGCAATACCAAAGCCGTAGCCAAATTGTTCCACAATAACGGTTCCTACTACTGCCCAGATTTCTGTTGTTCCTGTAAGGGCTAATAACGCATACAGTGCGTTGGGAGCGTTTAGCGAAATTAGCATGGGTAACATCCATTTTTTTAGTCCTTGGCGTGAGATTAATATTCCGCCCAGTATACCACCGATTGTTAAAAAGACAACCCCAATGGTCCCGTAAATAGTACCCACTTCCGATGTGCTATATCCCAACCCACCAACAGAGGTAGGGTCTAGCAAGAAAGGAGAAGCCATTTTCACTAATTGGGACTCACCTAATCTGAAAAATAAAATAAATGTTATGGCGATACCCATACCCGGTTTTTTAAAGAAGGATACGAAAACCTCCAAAAAACCTTTTGGCTTTTCTAGTGAGATGGCTGCTGAGCTTTCAAATTTTGGTGTAACAAAAAAGTTTGATAAGGTCATTAGCAACATTAAAGAACCTGCACAGAGCATGGTATAGGACCAAGCTTTTGTATTATCTCCATATTTATTTTCTAAAAACCCAGCGAGTACTACGAGTAAACCTTGTCCTGTTACACTTGCAAGTTTATAAAACACGGACCGCATTCCAACAAAGAAAGACTGCTTGTCTTCCGTAAGTCCAATCATGTAGTACCCATCGGTTGCAATATCATTTGTTGCAGAGGCAAAGGCAACCATCCAAAAACAGGCTAAACTGGTAACAAAAAAAATGTTAGTCGGCAACGTAAGGCCAATAGCCAAAAGTGCTACGGAGGCTAGTAATTGCATCCCTAAAAACCAATTCCGTTTCGTGCTTTTTAAATCAACGAACGGACTCCACAATGGTTTTATAACCCACGGTAAATACAATAAGCTAGTATATAGTCCTAAGTCCGAATTACTAAAACCTAACCTTTTGTACATAATAACCGATACCGTAACCACTAATGCATAAGGTAGCCCTTGGGCAAAGTAGAGTGAGGGTACCCAAGCCCAAGCCCATTTGTTTTTTTGAATCATTTTTGGTCTATTTTTTGTGGTTGTATTACTATGGGGGTACTTTCTTTTCCGTATCTATCTAAAAATGTAATAGCAAGGTAGCGATTGGAAGTGATACTATTAGGAAGCTTAATTTGCCCTGAATTTCCTTTGATATTTATTTTTTGTACCAGCTTTTTCATCGGGTACTCGGATTTCACTCTTTTAGTAGCTGTATAAAACAAAGCGTAAGGCTTGTCATCAATACCTTTAAAAGTTAGTTGTAGCGAGTTATCCGTTCCATTTTTGGAAACCAATTGTACAACTTTGGAGTGCTCCCCGGTATTATTAGTAATTGTAGGTGGTAGGGCAGGCAGTTTATAGTATTTTTTTTTTAAGTAGCTTACAACATCAGGATTATCGTTCATCAATGATTTTGCACTAAAAAGGATATTTCCTTGTATTTTTGGAGTCTTTCGTGCCAATGTCATTTGCTCTGGAAGTTCTTTTTTACGTTCCCATGCCACATCAGTATTGTTTCTCACCTTATAGGCGCCATTGCCTATGTACAGGTTGGTGTCATTATTATTTTTTGCCCACCAGGCCACTATCTTTCTGTGCGAGGCTACGGGTAAGTCCATGCTCCAGTACACTTGCGGAGCCAAATAGTCTATCCAGCCCTCTTGCATCCAAAGTAAGGGGTCTGCGTACAAGTCTTCGTAGGTAGTTTGTCCCGCTCGGGTATCCGAACCACGAGGGTCGGTGGAGTTGTTCTTCCAAACCCCAAACGGACTAATACCAAATTGCACCCATGGCTTTTTTGATTTAATAGTTTGATGTACATTTTTAACCAAAGAATCAATATTACTTCTGCGCCAATCGTCTAAAGATTGATTAGGCTTAGCATAGGTGTCAAATGCCAAGGAATCCTGAAATTCCAAATCTTTTATTTTATAGGGATAAAAGTAATCGTCAAAATGAATAGCGTCTATATCGTATCCTACAACAATCTCTTCAATCACATTAGAAAAACGTTCCCTCACCTCCGGAAGTCCGGGATTATAGTAGTACTTTTTTCCATATTGCACCATCCAATCCGGATTGGTGCAGTAATCATGCGTATTACTAAGGATATCGGTATTCATATCGAAAGTGGCTCTATAAGGATTCAACCAAGCATGAAATTCCATTCCTCTTTTATGGGCTTCATTAATCATCCAATCTAGATTATCCTCCTCCCAGGCAGAAGGTTTGCCTTCCTCCCCAGTTAAAAAGCGCGACCATGGAGAAAATTCAGATTTATAAAAAGCATCCCCTGCTGCACGTAACTGAACAATAACTGCATTATAATTTAGATTAGCATAAAAATTCAGAATATCCAGAAAATCCTTTTTTTGTTTTTCGGCGGTGTCCATTCCGTTTTTTGGCCAATCAATATTGACGACAGTAGCGACCCAAACGCCTCTAAATTCTCTTTTGGGTTGGGGTATCTTCGTGTTTAATATTCCGCATGAATTACACAATAAAACGGCTAGTAGAAGGAGTAGAAAGTGTCTCATAGGTAACAAAAAAAAAGTCTATTTTGCACTAAAATAGACCTTTTTGGGGTAGATTGAAATTTAATTAAACTTGTATCTTACAAAAGCTTCCATTGCCGCATAAGCCGACATTCCTAGCGTCTTGTATTTATTAGCGGTGTCTCTGTTTCTTTCCTCAGCTCGCATCCAAAATTCTCGCGCATCGTCTCCTTGAAACATAACGCCATCCTTTTGGGATTGATGGGCGAATATGGCATGCCTCTTTTTAAGCACCTGAGCAGGGCTCATAGGTACGCACATTTCAATTTCATGGATATCCCATTCGTGCCATGCGCCTCGGTATAACCATACCCAACAATCGGTTAAGAACGGTTCAGATTTTAACTCCTCTAGAGCTGCAAAAACAGCATCTAAACATACTTTATGAGTGCCGTGAGGATCTGCAAGATCACCGGCTGCATAAATTTGATGAGGTTTCACTTCCTTGATGACTTCGATCATAATAGCAACATCAGCATCTGAAAGGTTGTTCTTTTTAATAGTGCCAGTTTCGTAAAACGGAAGGTCCAAGAAGTGAACATTGGTGTCCTCTAATCCAACATACCGCGTTGCTGCGTAAGATTCCCCCCTTCTAATATTCCCTTTTAGTTTTCGTACGGGTAAGGAATCAACTTCACTTTCCCTTTTTTGAGCAATAGAATCTATAATTTCTTTTGCTTTGTCGGAAGGGTTTATCTGCATGGCTATTTCTGCATATTTTCTGGCATCCGTATCAGAAACGGCAATATTACCAGAAGTCTGATAAACAATATGAACTTCATGTCCTTGTTCTACCAGCCTATCAAAGGTTCCTCCCATAGAAATTACATCATCATCCGGGTGGGGACTGAATATAATAACTCGTTTTTTCGCAGGTGTTTCACGCTCCGGTCTATTTGTATCGTCTGCATTGGGCTTTCCTCCAGGCCAACCCGTAATACTATGTTGTAGTTTGTTAAACATAGCAATGTTAAGGTCGTAAGAATCCTCTTCCAGTAGGAGTTCTGCCATACCATTATCATTATAATCTTTGTCTGTTAAACTCAAAATTGTCTTTCCGGTATTATCGCAAAGCCAGATAATTGCTTTAGCCTTTAATTCCTCCGTCCATTTGCAGGCACCTACGAGCCAAGGTGTTTTATTACGCGTAAGTTCGCTTCCAGCGCCAGTATCCAAGACAAAAGTGCAATTGTCATGATTTTGCAGATAGGTAGCGGGTACATGTGATGTGATTTCGCCCTCTATAGTCTGTTTAAGGATGTCCGCTTTATTTTGTCCCCAACCTAATAAAACAATCCGTTTAGATTTTCGTACGGTAGCTATGCCCATAGTAATTGCCTTTCTAGGAACATTATCTATGCCTAAAAAGGATGGTGCAGCATCTACTCTGGTAATGTGATCCAAGGTAACAACACGAGTACCAGAATTGTAGTGCGATCCGGGTTCATTAAAACCGACATGCCCAGTACGGCCAATTCCTAATAACTGAAAATCCAGCCCTCCATATTCCTTTATTTTTTTATCATAGGCCAAACAGTAGGCTGCTGTATCTTCAGGAGCTACTGTGCCATCTGGAATATGTATGCTCTGTGCGGGGATATCAACATGGTTGAACAAATGTTCATGCATAAAATAGTGGTAACTCTGAATGTTACTTTTTTCCATGGGTAAATACTCGTCCAGATTAAAAGTAATCACGTTTTTAAAGCTAATACCTTCTTCCTTGTGCTGCCGCACCAATTCCTCATAAACACGGATAGGAGAGGAGCCCGTTGCCAAACCAAGTACACAGGTCTTGTTTTGGGATTGTTTCTTTAGTATTAATTCCACAATTTCCTCTGCAACCTTTATGGAAGCATGGTTGGAATCTTCAAAGATGACGTTATGGATTTTTTCATAACGCGTTTCTTCGAACTGACCCACAGGTTTGTAGTCAATTAAAATAGGGGATTTTGCGGTAGCAATTTTCATAAAAAGTATGTTTCGTTTGGATTCTGAAATCAGGCAAATATAAGCAAGAATTTTATTTGATGCTGTTTTTTGCTATTTATTTTGCTGTTTTTTGCATTTTATACAAACATAAGCCTACTTTTATTTCCCATTATAGAATAAAACAGCATTTTTTTATTTTTACTATCTTTGATTGAAATTTAGAATACATCATGTTAAAAGAAGAAAGACAACAGACTATTTTAAGTGAGGTAGAGCTTCACAACAGGATTCTGTTGACCGATATTGCCGAAACCCTAGATGTCTCTATAGATACTATTCGGCGGGACGTGAAAGAACTGGACTTGGATAAAAAACTAAGGAAGGTTCATGGAGGTGCCATTTCTTTAGGATTTACGACTAATAGTGCTAGAAACCAAAATATCTATGCATTAGATCAGAAAAGAGTCATCGCCCAAAAAGCAGCCGCTATGCTTAAGGATGGCGCAGTCGTTTTTATCGATGGAGGTACGACTTGTTTAGAATTGGCGCAGCTTATTCCGGAAAATATAGACCTTACCTGTTTCACCATTAGTTTACCCGTAGCTATGGAGTTGTCCAATAAACCGAATGTTACTGTAATTATGATTGGGGGACAAATTGCAAAAGAGTCTCAAATTGCCATTGGTGCCAATACCATTCATAATCTAGCGGAAATTAGGGTAGATTTTAGTTTTATAGGTACTGGTTATGTAGATGCCATGTATGGGCTTACAGAGTTTGATTGGGATATTGTGCAGATTAAAAAAGCGGTAATTAAAGCTTCTAAAAAAACGGTTCTATTATCTATTTCAGAAAAACTAAACTCTCAACACCGTTATAAAACCTGCGATATCAATACTATAAATACCATGATTACGGAGTTAGACCCAAATAATGACTTGTTAAGCGCATTCAAAAACAATGATATAAAAATTTTATAACTATAAAATGAAGTATACAAAAATTACGGAGACCCCATCACATTATAATGACCTGGATCAAATGGACACGAAGACCATTTTACAATCCATGAACGATGAAGATAAGAAAGTCGCCTTTGCCGTTGAAAAAGTGATACCGCAAGTCTCCAAACTAGTTGATGCTTTGAGTGAGCGTTTTGAAAAGGGTGGTCGATTATTCTATATAGGTGCTGGAACAAGCGGACGATTGGGTATTCTGGATGCCTCCGAAATTCCGCCTACGTTCGGTTTGCCTCACGAACGTGTTGTTGGAATTATTGCTGGGGGAGATACTGCCATTCGAAAAGCGGTAGAAAATGCCGAAGACGATACACAACAGGCTTGGTTGGATTTAAAAGCGCATAACATTAATACTACTGATGTACTTGTTGGTATAGCTGCATCAGGAACTACACCTTATGTTATAGGTGGATTAAAAATGGCCAGAGAGAGAAAAATACTCACAGCATGTGTGACTAATAATCCTGGTTCCCCAGTTACCGAAGTGGTAGACATTGCCATTGCGGTAAATGTTGGTCCGGAGTTTTTGACAGGAAGTACGAGAATGAAAAGTGGGACTTCTCAAAAATTAGTATTAAACATGATATCAACCGCCCTAATGATTAAAATTGGGAAGGTGAAAGGGAATAAAATGGTAAACATGCAACTGACCAATGATAAGTTAGTTGATCGTGGTACCCGCTATATCGTAGAAGGATTAGGGGTTGATTATGAGGAAGCTGAAAAGTTGTTGAAAACCCACGGGTCTGTAAAAAATGCATTAGAGGCTGGCGGTAAGTAAAGTATACTACGTTCCTTGTCTTATAAATAAATCCTATCATCAGATTTGATGATAGGATTTATTTTGTATGCTTAATTTTGTAGCTTCTTTGACTAAAACTATTTCTGAATGCTAGCTACTTCTTTTTCTGTTACGATGCTATCGGAGGTGTTTCCCCAAGAGTTGGAGATATAGTTCATCACATCCGCTACTTCCTCATCTTCTAGACCCAGGCCAGCCATAGCATTGTTGTAGCTCATTCCGTTTACAGTAATCTCACCCTGCAAGCCGTACTTTATAGCCTTTATGCTTTCTCCTCTTTTGTTCATAAGATAATCCGAACTCGCCAATGGAGGAAAGGTATGTGCAACACCTTCCCCTTTTTGTAAATGGCAGGATACACAAAAATCTGCGTAGATTTCTCTACCGCGTTCCATGCTCTCCTTTAATTCAGAGTCTTGAAACAGAGATACGCTGGTAAAAACAACAGCGATAAGGTAAATAGGTATAAGTATTTTCATAAACTAGTCGTTTTTAGGCACTAGTTTATAAATGCCCTTACCTTCTATGGCTACGTAAATAAGACCGTCTGGTCCTTCTCTTACATCTCTCACCCGTCCTTCACCTTCCATAAGTTTTTCTCTAGAAACTACCTTATTGCCGTCCATAACCAAGCGTTCCAAATACTGAAACACCAGCGATCCCACTAATAAACTGCCTTTCCAATCTGTATATTTGTCGGAAGTCACAAAAGCCATACCACTTGGGGCTATAGAAGGAACCCAATAGTGTACGGGTTGCTCCATCCCTTCCATTTCTTTCTTTTCGGTAATAGGTGTTCCGCTATAGTTAATGCCATAGGTAATCAATGGCCAACCGAAATTGGCACCTTTTTTAATAATATTTATTTCATCACCCCCTCTTGGCCCGTGCTCATGGTCCCAGATTTCTCCAGTTTCTGGATGTGTAATCAATCCTTGAGGATTTCTATGTCCGTAGCTGTAAATAGCGGTTTTTGCACCATCTATTCCAACAAAGGGGTTGTCTTTTGGTACACTGCCATCGTCCATTAATCGATAGATTTTACCGCAATCACGGGTAATATCTTGCGGATTATCGTCTCTAGCGCCCCGATCACCAACGGAAAAATAGAGATACCCTTCCCTATCAAACGTAATCCTTGAGCCAAAATGCTGACCTTTAGTGGTATTTGGACCCGCTTTATATAGCAATTGGTTTTCAACCAAAGCATTGTCTTTCAGTTTTGCTCGCATAATAGCTGTATTGCCACCTTTTGCATCTCCTTCCTCTGAGGTATATGAGAGATAAAGCCATCCGTTTTCAGCATAATTAGGATGTAATTTCACATCCAAAAGTCCGCCTTGCCCACGTTGATAAACTTCAGGTGTATTGCCGATTATCGACTTTTTCCCATTAGAAAAATGAATTAATTCACCAGATTTTTCTGTAATTAAAATACTGCTGTCTGGAAGGAACGCAAAGCCCCATGGAATCTGTAGCTCATCGATGAACAGTTCAGCCGTAAAAGGAACATTGTCTGGTGTAATAGCTTTATTTTCAAGGTCTTGAGCGCAAGATGAATTAAGTATTATAACGAATAAATACAAGGAAAGCATACTATTTTTCATAAGCTAACGTTAGAACTATGTTATAAGGTATTACAATTATTTTTTAAAGATAAACAGAAATTATAAGTATAAACAATTACACCAAAGAATCTTAAAGATCCCAAATCGATAACGTTCTTACCAAAACTCGACTTAACCTATGCGCTCAAAAAAACCGTGGTATACGCTGTATGCCTTGTTGCTGATACTAGTATCGGCAATCGGTTCCTCCGCTATTGCAAATTCTAAAGTCCGTGTGATTTTTGAAGAAGCTGCCAATGTACTTGAAAAAGTAGTTGGGGGTAATGACTTCGATTCTAAAACTACCGACTACAATACTATAACTTCAGTCACTGCTCACAATAAATTTAATAAAGGCTTTACTGGTAGCACTGCGCTATCGGCTCCGATGTTCTCTACTATCATACAAGGTGCAGATGAAGAAGTGGGCTGTAGTGTTCAAGGATTTACCGTTGCTCGGTTTAATCTTTGCGGCGATTTTGATGATCGTACTGTTAATCTTTCAGGAGGACCTTACGGTGCCGTTTCTTGGCAAATTTTGGGCGGTTCATGTACACCAGATATTAATGAAGACTGCCCCAATACCGGTTCTTGTTATACTGAAGTAGCGACAGGAGCTACATTTAATTTGGATGCCAGTACTATTCCAGCTACGACAGGAGCAGAATTTAGAGTTGTTGCCGACGGTCAAACCTTTTATTTTAAGGTAAAGAAAAGTACCATTACCCAAACGTTTGTAAAACAAGATAATATTTGTGGCGTATTAGGTAGAATACAGATTACCAATCTGTCTAGTGCCTATGAATTTAGTATAGATGGTGGTGCATCTTGGCAAGGCCCTATATTTCCGAACCTAGGTCCTGGAACATATAATGTCAGGGCAAGGCTTCAAAATACGGCTAACACTTGTGAATATCCTTATGAACCAATTACCATTGATCAACTAGATATTGGTATTCAGGCCACGTTTGTAGATGCCCAATGTAGTGGGGATACAGGAAGTATTACGGTAACGGCGACTAATGTACCTGGTCCATTTAAGTATACCTTGCTAAATTCCACTGGTGTAGCGCAAGAGTTTACCGCTTTTATTCCAGATAACCCATATACCTTTTCCGCTGTAGGTTTTGGAACGTATACGGTTCAGGTAGAGACACAACAATGTACGGGAGATCCCTTAAATGGAATCAATCCTCCTAGGCAATCTTTGGATACTTCTGGTAACCCCATACTAATAGGAGCTGGCTTAAATGCCTTGGATGCATCAACTGAGGTAAACAGTAGTTTTGGTTGTGCCACGATTAGCGATGTGGATATTATTTTAAATACCAATGGTGGCTCAGCGCCCTATACTTTCATTGTAAATAGTGGGGCTGTACAGCCTTCTTTTGGAAATGCTGTTACTAATACCGGTACTACCGTGTTCAATGTTACATCGGCAGGAACCTACGATTTTATAATCACCGATAGCAATGGCTGTACCATAACAGCCTCTTCTAATGTAGAAGAGTTATTGCCACCAGATGTTACGGTAAGTGGTTTAGATGGTAACTGTAGTAATGGAGGTGCTCAAATAGATTTTACGGTGAACGATGCACAAGGATATAACCTTTCTTATCGTGTAAACTCAGGAGGCCTTTGGATAACTACACCCCAGATTTCCGTTTCAGCAGGGAGTTACCCTGATATTGAGGTACGGTACCAACAAGGTGGTTTTGAATGTATATTGCCTTTACCGACCATAGCCGTAACGAATGTTGGAGCCATTTCTGGTAGTGCAACCAAAATTTTAGATGTCACTTGTGATGGTAGCGGTGGAACAAATGGTGGTCAAATAGATTTTGCAGGTCCCTTTTCAGGGGGGTCAGGTAGTGGGTATGTCTTTAGTATAGACGGCGTAAACTTTACAGGGACTACTTCCTATAGTGGTTTGTCTTCAGGAACGTATACACCAATAATACGTGATGGAGGTGGCTGTAGATTGGAGTTGACGCCTATTACAATTTTAAATGTGGACCCGCCTACGGATATAGATTTTGTACAGAGTAATGTCAATTGTGCTGCCGGTACATCTGATGTAACATTAAACACGACTTCAAATGCTTTAATAGCTACATATGAAGTTCTAAGTCCTACGCCAGGTTTTGATGCCGATGGTGACAATACAAATAACATAATTACTGGTCTTAGTACCAGTACTTCCTATATTTTTCAAATAACTGATGTTAACGGTTGTACGTATACAGAAGGATTTAGTCCTGCTGTAATCAGTTCTGTGCGTGCAAGAGTGAAATCTGGAGGAGACTTGAGGGTCTGTAATGGTGCTTCTGATGGTACTGGTACTTTTCTAATAGATGGTTTTGCAACTAATTATACGTATCAAATAAATGGTGGTGCGGTCGTAGGTCCACAGAATGATGCTGAAGTAGACTTACCATTGTCTGGAGTAGGAACCTATACGATAACAGTAACCGATTTCGATACAGGATGTACCGATACCGCTTCATTCGATATTCAAGAGGCAGCTGTGCTGGATATTAGTACTAGTGATGTTACGCTTATGAGCTGTGCCAATGGAAATACAGGTAGAGTGAGAGCTAATGCAACAGGAGGATGGGGAGCATATAGGTATACCCTTACCCCGCCTACCGGTCCTGTTCAAGGTCCTAAATCAGGAAGAACGTTTAATAACCTTACTATCGCTGGCACCTACACGCTATCTGTTGAGGATGCTGAGGGCTGTACGGATACCTTTACTTTTGATTTAGATCCAGTAGACGCTCCAGTGCTCAGTTTGGATAATGCAGCTTCTGATTTTTGTTATTTACCGGGTACGGGTGCCACTGCTGTGGTTAGCTCTACCGCTGGGACTGCAGCGATAGGAACACATCAGTATAGAATAAACGGTGGTACATTACAACCTACGGGTACTTTTACAAATCTTACTCCTGGTAACTATACCGTGGAGGTAGTGGATGGTAATAATTGTGGGGATGCTATCTCAATAACGATTGAACAGCAACTAAGGGTAAACACCAGCATTGTAACCGAAATCCCTTGTGGGGGAGCCTTAGGACAAATCCGTGTAGAAGTGACCGGTGGCTATGCTTCTGGAACCGGTAGTTATGAGGTTAGTTCTGATAATGGCACCACTTTTGGAGCGCCAACGCCATATGTTTCAGGTATATTTTTGTTTGATACGGCCGTTGATGGAACCTATGTTTTTCGAATTACCGATAACAATGTTACAAGTTCTGGCTGTGAAGCAATTTCTGCTCCATTGGTTTTAAATCCTCCCGTTAATATCGCTGCAGCTTCTGTTGCCACAAGACCTGTAAGTTGTGGTGAAACCAGTAATGGAGTTGTTACCATTACCCCTGATGCGACGAGTGGCGTGCCACCTTATGAAATTAATTTTAATGGAGGAGGTTGGAGTGCGCAAACTGTATATTCTAACCTACCCGTAGGTATATACCCCTATTTGGTTAGAGATGCTAGGGGTTGTGAGACTGCTCCAGATGATGCAATAATAATACTGGATACTACTACGCCACCAGACGCAAATGTATCTGAACAACCAGCTGTATGCGATGGTAGTGGAACATTGAATGGTGGAATTGTAGTTAACGGTGTAACTAACGGTCTTGCGAATTTTGATTTTAGAATCGAGGATAGCACTGGAACTGAAATCACAAGACAAGAGAACATAGATCCTTCGCTGTTTCCGTTAACCATTTTAGATGTAGATCTAATTCCTGGAGACTATACGGTTATAACTCTTGATGCCAATGGGTGTACCGATATTGATATTGTTACGATTACTTCTAACGAGGTAGTTATAACACCAATACCACCGCCACTACCTCCAACGTGTGATGATAGTACTTTTACTTATGCGGTAAGTGTTAGTGGTGGTTCTGGGTCCTATGAAATAAAGTTGATTCAACAACCTTCTTTTTATCCCCTAAACAATACCCCGGGCATAAATGACCATACTTTCAGTAATGTGACCGATGGCATACAATTTGGTATTGCCTATACTGTTCAGGTTAGGGATACGGGTACAGGGTGTATCTATGAGCAGGAAATTCCTCCAATTGAGGCACCTTCTACTTTAGATATTACCGCTAGTTCAACCCCTGGAGCCTGTGATGTGAATAGGAATGGCGAGATAACGTATGAGGTTACCGGTTATACTATCGGTAATGAGCTGCGCATAGAGCTTTTAAACAATGATACCAATACGACTACTGTTTTGGTTCCGTCTGTGACTACCGTCGCTTTACCTTATACAGGAACTTATCCAGAATTGCCCGGAGATTATCAGATAATAGTTGTCAATTTAACAGATAGTTGTAGGGATGCTGTGAGTGTTGTTATTGATCAAAATTTACCAGCAATAGATATCATCTCCGACGTTCCGGCAAACTGTAATGCACTAGGGCAAATTACCGTACAAGGACGTGGAGGTTCTGGAGGGCCTTATGAATACGCTTTTGTAACCAATGGAGCTCCCGAACCAGTATATCCAGTAGATTATTCTGTTGAAACGACATATGTAGCCGCCGCGGGCGATTATGATATATACGTAAGGGATGCTAGTGGTTGTACCTCATTCGATATAGCTACAGTGATACAATTAGATCCAGACTTGGTGGTACCAGCTATTACCGTTGTAAATCAGTGTGACCCTACATCCACGGCTTTTGAAATTACCGTGCGTATGCCTGATACTATAAATACCCCAAGATTTACATTAGGAGGAAACGAACAACTTCCTACCCTGGTTGGAAGCTTTTGGGAACACACGTTTACCGTTGGTAGCCCAGGAGATTATATAGTGGATGTTATCGATGCGAATGGTTGTACAAGTCAAGGAATAGCTACGGTATATAATTTTCTTTCTGCTTTTGGTGAATTTACCACTGATTCAACATGTAATGATGCAGATGGAGAAATTTCAATAACTACTTTTGGTGGTAGCGGAGATTTTAGTTTTGTACTTACAGGTATCGACTATACTTCGGGGGTCGTTGGGCCAATTACGCAAATAAACACTGCTCTTTTTACAGGTTTGGAACCAGGTAATTATCAAGTGGTTGTTACGGATAGAATAGTAAACGATGGTAGTGGTTTTTGTGAATTCACCGTATCAGATATTAATTTAAACCAGGCCGCTCAACCGGTCATTATTTCAGAGGTTGTCACGGATATTAGTTGTAGAGATGAAAATGATGGTACCATAGAGGTAGCTATTGGGCCTGCAAATGCCTTGGTCCCTTTCACTTCAGAGGATAATCCTATAGTTTTTATCCTAAATAATCTAACAACCTCCAGTGAACAGGATAGAAATAGTACCGGTTCTTTTGCGAACTTGCCGGCGGGAGATTATCAAGTTCAAGTGGTAACGGCCCGTGGTTGTGAAGTACTTTCTGTAATACATACGGTTGCGAATCCTTTGGCATTTTCTATTTCGGCCTCAGCTCCGGATTTTACTTGTGAAGTTGGTGCTAATAGGTTCAGTTCAACAATTATTACCGTAAATATTGTAAATTCTGGAACAGTTGGGTCTGGTTATCAATATAGTATTACTGGCTTTTCTAATTTCCAAACAGCACCCACGTTCGAAATTGTAGATACTGGGTTGACTCAAAATATTACTGTTTATGCATTGGATGGTAATGGTTGCCAAACCACGTTTGATGTTCCAGCCATAAATCCGCCAACAGATGTTGTGCCCTCTATCATAGCTGTTGATCCTTTAAATTGTAGGGACGATGAGCGTGTACGAATACAGGTAATAGGAACCACTGATTTTACCGTTTCCGTTATATCCGCTATCCCAGTAGCTGCGGTTCCAAATAATTCAGGAGATAATTTCGCAGATGTCTTCTTACCGGCAGCTGGGGATTACCTATTCGAGATTACCGACCTTATTGGTGGTTGTGTTTATCCAATGCCAACACATACGGTCAACGAGCCCATACAGCCTATTGCGACAATAAGTGAAGCCAAGCCAGTTAGCTGCTTTGGTACGGATGACGGGGAACTTTTTATAGAAGTAACTGACTATACTGGAGCCTATACCTATACGGTTTATATGGCAGATGATGTAGCGAGGACAACGCCTATCGAGACTGGTAGTTTTGATACTACTAATTTTCCGGATATCAATGGTGATGCAGCAAGGATTACTGGATTACCAGGTGGTAACTTGATTGTTGAGGTTGTTTCTACGGATATGCCTTTTTGTGTGAATGAAAGTAATGTAGCCAATATTAGAACACCGAACGGAGCCCTTCAAGTAGATGCTATTCCTGTAGGAAATGTAGGTTGTGACAACACAAGCGGGGAAATAGAAGCTACGGGACTAGGGGGATGGGATTCATTCCCTTACGAATACAGGTTGATGCAAAGTACGGATGGAGGTACAACATATACCACCGAGGTTACGCCTTTTTCTATCAATAACGAATTTACCGGACTTGCTTTTGGATTCTATCAAGTAGAAATTCAAGATGTAGAAGGGTGTACGAATACGTTTGATATGGAGTTAGTTGAAGTTCCACAGATTAACGCTGGTATTAGACAGCCTATAGGTCTGGATTGTCCAAACGGAAATAATGCTGTTTTAGAAGCCTTTGATACATCTACCGGAGATGCCATTACCGCAACCGCAGGAGCTACCGGTGGGTTTGCAGGCGCTGGTTATAATTATAGGTTACTTTATTTGAACGGAAATGATAATACAGCTATACAATCTACCAGTGGTTTACAGAATTCTCCAACTTTTATTGGTACTAGTGGTGGATTCATTAGTGCTGGTTGGTACGCTATAGAAGTTTCTTCCAGTTTTGACTGCTTGTTCGTAACGGAGCCATATTTTGTGGATCCACCGCCACCAATAGAGCCTTTATTGGTGCAAACACGTGTGCCTGGATGTGGAGGAGACGGAGAAATGCGTTTGAGTATTGAAAACGCTGATCCTTTGTTCAATTACCAGTATTTACCTATCGAAAATGGTGTAGCCATAGGAATGTATGTAGATATGGTAGGAACATCAGTTTTAATACCTGGGGTGCAAGGAATCACCTACCAGTTTGATGTTAGAAAAATTAATATATTAAGTACTTGTCTTCCAGTACGTTCCAACGGTATTACTATGACCGATGCAACGGGTATTACCATTTTACCCAATCTTCCAGATGATATTTCCTGTGCATCTGAGTTGGACGGTAGAATAGAGTCTTTTGTGAATGGCGGAGTGGGAGATGACCTTTTCTATCTTTATATGGGAGACCCGGTAGACGCATTTAGCCCCGCAGCTTCAGCTACTTTAGTTAGGGGCCCACAAGCGGATGGTACTTTTGAAGGACTGCCGCAAGGAGCCGCTTATTACATTGCAGTAACCAGTGGTGCTGCGTGTATGGATGTTGTAGGACCCTTTGAAATAGAAAGGCCAGACCCTATTGTTTTTGATGCGAACCCTACACCGGTAACATGTAACGGCGAAGAAGATGGTACCATAACCGTTGCCGTGCTTTCCGGAGGTGTTGGTCTTACTCAATTTGCCATAGCACCAAACTTTAATGAATTTTTTAGTGATTCGGCAACTCCAGGTGTTTATACCTTTGAAGATTTAGCTGCAGGTACATATGAGATTTTAATACAGGATGAAAACGGATGCTTTGAGAAAGACTTTATTACCGTAACGGAACCTGATCAATTACAGGTGGTAAATATACAGACGACACCTGAACTATGTATTGGCGCAAACGATGGCACTGCTATATTTGAAATTACAGGGGGTACTCCTTATAACGACCTTTTGATAAGTCCTAATCCATACTTTGAGTATAAAGTTGAAATGATTGATCCAATTGATGAAACAGGGACTGGGACTTTTGCTCCGTATATAGGAGAACTATTAGAGAATTTACAAGGAGGTGCCTCCTATGTTATCTCTGTCCAAGATGCGAATTTTTGTGCCACAACGGAATTGTTTACGGTTGGTATAGGCGTAGATTTAACCGCAGAGCCCATAGTCCAATACGGTTGTGAGGGTATCTTCCCAAATAGTACAGTAACGGTTGAATTACAGGATAATAGTCTTATGAATGACGTTATGTTTGCCTTAGACCCTGTAGACCCAACCGATGCTATTACCGCTTTAGCAGGAGTGGACAATGTTTGGGGTGATTTACCCGCCGGTAATCATACGGTGTATATTTATCATCAAAACGGATGTACCATATTCGTTGAATTCTCTGTGGATGCTTATGATCCGTTAACATTGACGGCTATAAAAACAGGTCCTAATGAAATGGAAGTAACTGCCGAAGGTGGTTATGGAGGCTATGAATACTTTTTTAATGGGGAGTCTTATGGCGATGTAAATACGTTTACTACCAACGAAAGTATGACGGTTAATGCTAGAGTTGTCGATGCCAATGGTTGTATTGTTGAGGTGGCGGTACCTTTCGAATTTACCGGTATGTTGGATATTCCAAACTTCTTTACCCCTGACGGTGATAACCTTAATGATATCTGGTCGGTTAAAAACAGGGAATTTTTTCCAAATATCGAGGTTAGGATATACGATCGCTATGGAAGGGTAGTAGCCAACCTTACAGAGATTTCTGGTTGGGACGGAACCTATGACGGAAGTGAAGTGCCTACAGGAGATTATTGGTACGTAATAAACGCGAACGATAAGGAAAAACAGCGCTACGTTGGGCATTTTACACTCTACAGATAAATAATACTTATAGTTGTGAGATTACAGTTAAAGAAGACCTTTTTTTAAGGTCTTCTTTGCTTTATTGTCACCAAATTTAATAATGCCTGCTATTTTTTGTAGCTTTCCATTATGGTCAAACTATTTTTTGTGCATTGTAAATGCATTGGAAAGTACTTCTCAAACATAAAATTATATCTTCTACTGTTACTAGTTTTCGCCCAAGGGTGTTCCGCACAAAAGAACCCTGTCCTTATCGACGATGTAATGGAGACTTCGGTAATGGAAACGCTGAACTACTATTTGTATTTCCCTGAGGATTATGAGCCAAATAGCGAGGAAAAATACCCTTTGCTACTTTTTCTGCACGGTGGCGGAGAATCGGGCGATAGTTTGGTTGCCGTTAAGCGTAACGGCCCGCCTAAGTTAATTACCCAAGGGAAAAAATTTCCATTTTTAATATTAGCACCCCAGAATCCCTATCAGAATAAATGGTGGAATACACGGGCGGTAAAGCAGCTTTTGGATAGTATCGTTACAAACAATAATGTAGACACTAAAAGGATTTATCTGACGGGGTTAAGCAGGGGAGGAGGTGCTGCTTGGGAAATGGCAGTGCAATATCCGAATACTTTTGCAGCCATGGCCGTAGTCTGTGGGATGGCTCCATTACCCTATGCTTCATGGATAAATAAAGAAATGCCAATATGGGTATTTCATGGGGAGGATGATAAATCTATACCAGTTTCAGAATCGGACACAATGGTGGCAAGACTTAAACAAATGGGATATAATGTGAAATTTACAAGGTATCCAGGGGTTGGTCATAACTCATGGATACAGGCCTATGAAACGGAGGAATTATATGATTGGTTCGTTGCGCAAGGAAAGGGTTTAGAGTAGTTGATTATCGTTTGTGAAATCTTGGTTACGTCATTTTTAGTAAAAGAAACCATCGGGCTACAACAGAATACCTTAACTTGTTTAATAACAATCAACTAGTAACGAAACATACCAATATAAAATATAATGAAAAGAGTATACATTATCACAATATTCCTACTAATGATAACAAGTACAATTTTTGCACAAAAAAAACCAATAAGATTGGGTGTGGTTGGTCTTAGTCATGGTCACGTGGGTTGGATTTTGGGTCGTGAGGATTTAGGTGATGTTACCATGGTGGGCATAGTAGAAACAGATTTGGAATTGGCTAAGCGCTTGTCCAATCAATATGATTTTTCTATGGATTTAGTTTTTGGAACCATGGAAGAGATGATCACCGCAAAAGGCCCTGAGGCCGTTGCCGCATTTGGCAATATATATGACCATTTAGCCGTGGTTGAACTATGTGCGCCAAAAGGCATACATGTTATGGTTGAAAAACCATTGGCAGTCAGTTTTGATCATGCGATAAAAATGGAGGCCTTGGCGAATAAATACAAAATTCATTTGCTCACTAATTATGAGACATCCTGGTATCCTACTAATGTTAGGGCGAAAGAGTTACTCAAAGATAAAACCATTGGAGAGCTGAGAAAGGTTATCGTGCGTGATGGCCATCGAGGTCCTAAGAAAATAGGGGTAAATAAAGAATTTTTAAAGTGGTTGACAGATCCTGTTTTAAATGGGGGCGGAGCTATTATGGATTTTGGATGTTATGGTGCAAATCTATTGACTTGGCTGCACAAAGGAAAAAAGCCGAATTCAATCACGGCCGTGACTCAGCAACTACAACCCGAAAATAATCCGGAGGTAGATGATGATGCAACCGTAATTCTCACGTATGACGAATCCATGGCCATACTTGAGCCGTCTTGGAATTGGCCCATAGGACGAAAAGATATGGAGCTATATGGAACCTTGGGGGTGGTTTATGCGGATACCCGAAACCAACTCCGGGTGCGTATCGCCGAAGGATATGATGGTTTCACTGAGGAAACCTTTGATTTGGAGGAACGTACACCTCCTTTCAATGATCCGTTTGCGTTATTTGCTTCCATTATTTTGGGAGAATTTAATCTAGAGCCTTTTGATCCATATAGCTTAGAAAACAATATGATTACTATGGAAATTTTGGATGCTGCGGTAAAGAGTTCAAAAAATGGGGAGACAGTATATTTAAAGAAATAGTTGATGAACTAGGTCGATTAACGAGGCTTGAAATCGGTTTTTGTGATGGGTAAAATTTTATCAGCTGACTTTGGTTTAAGAATATATTATACTGGACAAGGATTCTAGTTGCTGTCTTTTCAGTTTTTAACTCGCCTTTAGTTTCGAAGGAAGAGGTGTGTTCGGTTCAAAGAATAATACGCTATTCTAGCTTTGTTCTTAGCAAAAGGATTGGGTGACAATGAAAAGATAGAAGCCGAATGAAACTATAACAATGTAACAAATCCTATGCGTAGTAGTTACCATGGCAAAACAAAAAAGCCATTTAGTTTTAAAGAAAATAATAGGTTTTAACCTACTCATGGTTTTAAATCATCCTCTTAGCTTATAAATGAGTTGCGATAAATATTCTTTCCCTAAAATTTACTATATTATTGTTTCTAGTAGTTATATTGGTCATTTGTAAATCGGATATCTGTGTTCTTGCGTTAACGGATTCTAGGGGTGTTTTAAACTATGGGAAGGCAATGATTTTAAATGAACTTAAAGTTTTACGATTGGTTGAATCACCAAATAATTTGTGCTTTAAAGAATGATTTGGATAATTTCAATAGCTCGAATACTTCTTCTAAAGAGAATTTTGTTTGTAACAACCTTGCTCTTTGGGGTTTTCTCAAGCGCTCAATTTACCTGTCCAACTATAACGCTTCCGGTTAATGGAGATACTGACGTAGCTGTAGATACGGGTGTTTCATGGGATAGAGTGTCGGGTATCGATGGTTATTCCGTTTCCTTGGGAACTAGTGCAGGTGGATCAGATATTTATAATAGTCGCTCTGCGGCCCTAGTAAATAGTCTAGTACCCATTGTTGGATTACCCGATAATACTGAAATTTTTGTTACCATAAGTTTGTTTTTGAATGATGGTACCACCTTTATAACCTGCCCTTCAGAGCGTTTTAGAACCGTAGATGTTACTACAGCTCCCAGTTGCACTGTCTTAAATAATCCGGTGCCGAACAGTGAAGACGTGGCTTTGGGGGAGAACATCATTTGGGATTATGCCCCCACGGCTACAGGTTACCGGCTGGCCATAGGGACTTCTGAAAATGAGGATGATTTATTGCCCGAGACTGATGTTGGGAATGTACTAACCTATAGTCTTATTGATAATTTTCCCATTAACACTGAGATTTTTGTTAGAATAACTCCTTATAATGAAAATGGAGATGCCGGTATTTGTCGTGTAGAGCGTTTTACAACAGGTGATTCGAGTATTGATTGTGATGTTTTCCGCCCAGAAACAAGCATACCGGAATCTATTGGCTTGTGTGAAGATGAAACTGAAGCAACTATTATCAGTGAAGATAGAGCAGATGGTTTTAGATGGTTTAAAATCAACCCGGACGGTACTGAAGAATTAGTATCGGAAACCAATGTTTTTACCACACAGGACATAGGTTCTTACAGATATGAAGCGTTTATTAGCGTTTCAATTCTTGGTGAGATTACCGAGTGTGCAAGTATAACAGAATTCCAAGTAGTTCGCTCTGAGGTAGCAGTAGTGGATAGTGTTGAGGTTGACTTAAACGCTTTAGGCTTAGATTTAATCGTAAACGTGATTGGTAACGGGAGCTACGATTATGCTTTGGATGATGAAAATGGACCTTACCAGGATAGCAATGTATTTCGTAATGTTGACGAAGGTGACCACCAGATTTTTGTAAGGGACAAGAATGGCTGCGGAACCATTACGTATGATTTTATACAGTCTTTACAACCTGATGATTTTCCAAGATTTTTCACCCCTAATAATGATGGTATTAACGATTATTGGCAACTTTCGCCTGTAAATGACAATATCCCTAGCTTGCGAGTGCTTTATGTTTTTGATCGTTATGGGAAATTACTATCTCAAATTAATCCAGATTCTATTGGTTGGGACGGTACATATAATGGACAGCCTATGCCTTCTTCAACCTATTGGTATAAGGCTGTTTCGGTTTTTGATAGAGAGATTCAAGGTTATTTTGCACTGAAACGATAAAATTTATTGAAAATTTTGGGTTATAATATAGTCCTATGTTGAGGTTAGATTGTGTTTGTTCGTTTGTTTGGCAATGTCTTAATACTTAAAAACCAGTAGTTTTTCTTTATTCTGGGTTATGAAATAGTAGGAACCTCCAGTGGCGCATTGCACCACTGCAATGGACTTTGCATCTTTGGGCGCTAATAAACCACTCTCATTCATAGCTATGGTTTCAAAGGTACCCATACCGTTTCCTTTTAAAAATATACCGTTTAACGCATCATATTTTCCAATGAACGTTTCGTTACCAAAATCGTTACCTACACCCAAGATGTCTAAATTTCCATCAGTATCTATATCTTTTAAAATAAGACTATTCAGTGGTGCTAATTGTGCTTCAATAGGTAATGGATGCATTTTGAACGCACCATTTCCTAGGTTTTCTATGTAGCTACTCCTATCGTAGTTCCCTTTTAAAATTAACGCGTTTTCTAGTTCTGAGGCAGAAAGCAGGGTGTTTTCGGTAGCTTTTGCATAGTCTCTATAATAGTTGAATTTTGAACGAAATATGGTACTTTGCTTATTGATATCGCCCCAAAAGTTGACAGGATAGGACTTATAAGAGCCGTTTATGTCCTTTAAATAGGCAAAGGTAACAGGGTCTATACTACCGTTTTGATCAAAATCCTTAGCGAATACGGTAACCGGCCGTTCTGCAGAAGGCTGAAACAAATTATTCCTTCCTAAGTTTCCTGCAACAAAATCTATATCTCCATCATTGTCCATATCAGCGGCCGTAATACTTTCCCACCAACCCATAACATTTTGTATTCCTGTATTCTCGACTTTTTTGAAAGAAGTGTTTTTATTTTCGAAAATTGTAATGGGCATTAATTCGCCAACTACAATCAGATCTTTTTGTCCGTCCCCATTGTAATCACTCCATACCGCGTCGGTTACCATTCCTACGTTTCTTAATTCTGGTGCTAAGCTGTCGGTAACATCTTTCAGTGTACCGTTCTCGTTCATCAGTAAAAAGCTTTTCTCTGGCATCGGATACTCTCCCATAGGAGTTCGTCCACCAACAAATAAATCTACATATCCATCTTTATTAAAATCCATAGCTTTTACTACAGAACCACTAGTTTTAATAGCTGGTACTCTAGTTGGGTCTTCAGAAAATTTTCCATTCCCATCATTTAGGTAGAATCGGTCTCTATAGTCGTCACTTCCTTCAATAAATTGATTACTACCAGAGACTAAATACATATCTAAATCCCCGTCATTGTCAATATCAAAGAGTGCTATAGCTTCTTCTTCAAACTGCATTTCATTTGGCATGGTGAATAAGACGTTTTGGACAAAACTTCCATCTTTCTGTTGGAATAGGAGTGTAGGAGAAAACTTATGGGAGCTACCTACTATAATATCTTCCAACGAGTCTCCATTTAAATCACCGACCGCAAGACAAGGGCCGTTTTGGGATAATTTATGTGGTAATGTGCGTTGAATATCATAATCAATGAAATCTAGGTCGGTTAGATCAATATCAAGACATAATTGCGCTGTAACGTTTGTAAAATAGGTTTTGTTAGAGGATTTTTGAGCAAAATGCATGGAATTTGTACTGTCCTTTTTAATCCCATTTTTGTGGCTAACAGCAATTGTTTGGTTGCTTGTAACATTTTTGAACTTTTGGTACCTGCCGTCTGGCCATTGTATTTCTATGTTAGCAATGGTGTCATTCGTGCCTACCCCAAAATGAGGAGTGGGCTCAACAGAGGACATGTAGCCTCGCGATAAATAATGTTCGTAGTATTGGGTTTTATCAGTATCATAAGTAAGCCTTATTTTGGTGCCAATACCTAGAGGATTACCAGATGGTCCTTCTAATGATACTCTTAAAAAGTTATTCTTATCACTTTCTGTTTCGCCAGAAGTATTCTCATATATGAAAGCTTCATCGTTAATATTGTTTACGATATAGTCCAAATCACCGTCTTGATCTAGATCTGCAAAAGCAGCTCCATTGGAAAACGATGGAATACTCAATCCCCAATCGGTAGTATGTTCCTCAAACGTCCAGTCTCCTTTATTTCGATATGCATAATTGGCGACCTTAACCTCGGGTATGGAATCTAAAATTTTGGCAGGGCTTAAGTATGCGTTCACGTTAATGGCGAAATCCCCAAAATCTTTATCTGTAATGTCGCGAGGAAAACCATTGGTGATAAAAAGGTCTCGAAAACCATCATTGTCTGCGTCCATAAATAGGGGAGACCAGCTCCAATCGGTTTTAGATATGCCCGCCATTAGCCCTATTTCACTGAAGTTGCCAGCTGAACCATTTCCTTTATGAAGCATGTTGCGAACGTATTGGTACTGGTAATCAAATCGTTCGGTAAGGGTATATTCTAAATAATTTGTGTTCCCGATATTAGTTTTCATGCGGTGGTTGGACTCTCCTAGCATATCTAAGGTTAGGATGTCTAAAAAACCATCGTTGTCATAATCTGATATGTCAGAGCCCATAGATAGTTTGCTCTGATGCTTCAAATAAGATCCAACTTCATTGGTAAAGGTGCCGTCTTGGTTATTGATGTACAGTACATCGTTTGTCAAATAATCGTTGCTGATATGAATATCGGGCCAGCCATCATAATTT
The DNA here is from genome assembly GCA_964569345.1 of uncultured Maribacter sp. Lineage (GTDB taxonomy): Bacteria > Bacteroidota > Bacteroidia > Flavobacteriales > Flavobacteriaceae > Maribacter. The sequence goes on from CAZMUV010000005.1 coordinate 40,801, forward strand.
AAATCGGCTACGGCAAGTCCGAGCCCAAAACCTTCATAAACAATACCTGCGGCTAAGGTAACATCTTTAAATGTGCCGTCTCCTTGGTTTCTGTATAACCGGTCATTGCTTATTGCAGAACCGTCGTTAACACTTTTGCGATAATTCGTTGGTAGTTCATGTACTTTTTGGTTATTTAATACATAGAGATCTAAAAGGCCATCTTGATCATAATCAAAAAATGTGGCGTTCATGCTATTCCTATTGTCATCAATTCCATAGGTTTGGGCCATTTCCTTAAAAGTAAGTACACCTTCCTTATTTATACCTTGATTCACAAAAAGCATATTACGTCTTTCCTCGTCGCTATTGGCCATGGCCACACAGATGTACACATCCATCTTGCCGTCCAAATTGATGTCTACAATAGAAGCCCCGGTACTCCATTTTTGTTTTGCTTCTATGCCAGAAACCGCCGATATATTTTCAAATTTAAAATCACCTTTATTAAGGTATAATTGGTTGGAAACTTGATTGCCTGTAAAAAGGATATCGTTACGATTATCGTTGTCAAAGTCGGCAATCGCTACGCCACCACCGTTAAAAATATAATCCTCGGTAAGTATGTTAAAAGTATCAGTTTCTACGATACGATTATTAAATGTAATATTCGTTGTTTTTCCTGATTTGAGAACAAATAGGGTATTGGCCTTTTTTTCGCAGGAAGAATAGATAAACAGTAATAATACGGAAATCAATAGGTTTTTTCTCATTAAGTAGCGCGCTTGTTAATTCTCTTAAAATAAAAAAAGCAGTGATTATACAAAGATAATCACTGCTTTTGGTATTAAAAATCTTCAAAGAAGATTTATTGGTATAATCTAGTACGCTGGATCTTGTGTCAACGTTGGTACACCATCCAATACAGAACGGTCAATCGCTTCAAGAGGGATTGGGAAATACTCGTGTTTTCCTTCTACAAAGGTTTTACCAGCAAGGTAAATTCTACTTTGAGACTCACTTTGCACATAGGCATTCAATGTTTGCGCAGCTATACCCCATCGTGTTAAGTCAAAGAATCTGTGACCTTCCATTGAAAATTCAAGACGCGTCTCAAAACGAACTGCTTTACGCGCCGTTGCAGGATCTGTCCATGGATCACTGTATTGAGCTATCTCGTAATTCGCAGCTGGCTCAGCTGGCGTAGCTAGTGTAAAAGCAGGTCTTGTATCGCCTTGTATCGCTTTAGGTACGAATCCTGCAGGATTCGAAGCTCTAGCTCTGATGATGTTCACCAATTCCCGTGCTCTTTCTAAATTACCTAATTCTACTTCAGCTTCTGCCAACCATAAATATATCATATCTAGACGCATAAGTCTATAGTTGTTTGCGGAAAGATTTGGCCATCCACCGCTACCAAAGTTCTCTTGTTCGGCTACATGCTTCTTGGAAACAAAAGGACCTGCATAGCTTAAATCACGCGCAAAATCTTGTTGAGCAATTTGGAAACCTTTGAACAATATACCTGGTCTTCCCACAGAGTGATCTAATCTTGGATCTAATGTACCTGTGTACAGAGAGTTTCCGTCTGCATCAACATCTGGTGTTACATCGGAATCATTGAACGTATCCAATAATGGTAAACCACCCTCTGTTTTGTAGGCGTTAACCAAATTCTGACTTACTTGGTAAAAACCACAGCAACCCCACGGGGCTATGTATGGGTGCGCTAATCCCACTCCACGACTGGCTGCACCATCGGCAGCTGCGCTAGTTGCATATTGCACCTCAAAAATAGATTCTGCGTTGTTACGCGTTCCAACCAAAAAGTTATCTTCAAAGTTGGGCATTAATGAGAGCCCACTGTTATTGATAATATCCTCTAAGATGGGCTTAGCCTCTGCCATTTTAGCCGTATTGGCAGAACCATCGGCATTAAAACCTTGATAGATCTTAGCTTTCGCTAAAAATGCTTTGGCTGCCCAGCTAGTGGGTCTACCAACTTCTGATTGTGTGTCTGGAAGAACCGCTGCTGCTGCTTCAAAATCAGCCTCGATAAAAGGCCAAATTTCACGATCATTAGGCACTAATGTGCTTGATAGGTCGTTTTTATCAAAATTGGTATCATCGATATACACCGGACGCTCCCACATTTTACGCGCTTCGAAGTGAAAAACACCTCTAAGAAAACGTGCTTCTGCAATAATTTGTGCGCGTCGCTCGTCAGAAACACCCTCTTCAACTAAGGCCAAGGTATTGATAGCATCATTTGTAGTGGCAACTCCTAAATACAAACCTCTCCACTTGTCACGAATGTGAAGGTTGAAATTTTGGAAATCGTACTGCTCTATAAAGGATTGCTCTGGTTGATCACCAGCATCTGTACCCTTTAAGGCATCATCGGAAGGAAGGTTAAATACCCAGTTTTGGATTTCATTTCTCCATGTTTGTCCTTGTAGACCGTGACCCGCTAGCATATTGTAGGAACCTAATAGAATTCCTTCTACACCTGAGGCTGTGGCTACATCACCTTCACCAAAAGCCGCTTGTGGATCTTTGGTTGAAAAATCATCAGCACATCCTGTCACTATAAAAAGTGAGCCGATGCACATTAATAATACTACTTTAATTGTTTTCATTTGCATTATTTTAAATTTCATATTCAATTTTTATTACTGTAAAGTTATATTCAAACCAATACTTACGGTCGCTGCTACAGGATTAAAACCACCATCATAACCTAAGGTAAGGTTTCTATTGCTATCGCCAGTTCTTCTCAAGGAGACTTCTGGATTAAGTCCGGAATATTTAGTAAAGGTAGCAACATTCTGCGCTTGCACAAAAATCTGCGCATTTGCAATACCAACATCTGCTAAGATATCTTCAGGAAAGTTATAACTCAATTGTATATTTCTAATTCTAAAGAAACTACCATCTTCAATTAAGTAAGAAGAAGGTTGGCTACTCGTAGCATCATCGGCATCCATGATTGGAGATGTAGCATTAGGGTTAGCCGCAGTCCATTGCGCGACAGGCGCAGTTGGGTTAGCGGGCTGCCAAGCATCGTTTAATGCTCTTGAAGATCTGTTTCCTTGGAACGTATTAAAGTCAGCGAAATAACGCACGTAGTTAAACACATCGTTCCCTTGAGAACCATTACCAAAGATATTAAGACCTATGTTTTTGTAGTTAAAGTCTAAGTTGATACCATACGTAAAATCTGGATGTGGATTTCCTATGATGGTTCTATCATCCGCAGAGATTATACCGTCCCCGTTCGTATCTTGAAAACGGAACTTCCCTGGAGCGTTATAATCCCCAAATTGTGGCCATGCATCTGCTTCAGCTTGTGATTGAAAAAGACCTAAAGTCTTAAATCCAAAGTACGAAGATATAGGTGCTCCAGCTTCAGTAATAGTAATTGCAGGTATACGTTCTGTGCGGCCAAAGATACGTTCCCCTTCTTGACTTAACTGATCAATTTCATTTTGATATGCAGAAAGGTTAGCATTTACACTAAAGGTGAAATCTTCACCAATTTGTCCGTTATAGCCTGCTGCGATATCAAAACCTTTAGAAGTTGCTCCACCAACGTTAACAGCAGGAGGTGTTGCTTGGCCAGCGGTAAACGAAGGCTGTGCAGGTAGTAACATATCGGTTACGACACGATCCCAAACATCAAGAGAAAAAGTAAACTTGTTGTTCAACATAACCATATCAACACCAATGTTATTGGAAGTTGTGGTTTCCCACTTGGCATCTGGATTTCCAAACTGTTGTGGTTGAAAACCAATGGTTGGGGAACTAGTGGAACCATCAATAGGGTACCCTCCAGTTCCAATATCCGAACGGTAGGTTGTAAAGGCATTGTAGTTTCCAATCTCTTGGTTACCTGTTTGACCCCAACCGTAACGTACTTTCATATCATCAAGCCAATCTACACCATCCATAAAGCTTTCATCAGAAATTCTCCAACCTACACTAAAAGCAGGGAAAACTGCACTTCGTGAAGCTGCTCTAAAACGCGATGATGAATCATTTCTTAGGGTTACCTGCGCTAGGTATTTACCATCATAGTCATAATTTAATTTCGCAAATTGAGACCATAAGGTAAAATCATTAAGGATATAGCCACGATTCGCTGCGGTTGTTTGATCACCCAAATCTAAATAACTGATAATATTGTTGGTGTCAAAGGCAAAACGTTGTCTGCTAGCTTCAAATCCTTCTCCAAATTGTTGAATGGATTCTACCCCAACATAGGCAGTAACATTATGTACCTCATTAAAGGTTTTGTTCCAAGTTAATCCGTTGGTCCATGTCCAAGCATAGTTATATTGTTCTCGAGCTTCTGAGCTATTGATGAAGTTACCTTCAATATATTCAGGTTGTGGACGACCGATGTTTCGTACACGTTGTACGTTTGCATCTACACCAAAACTAGTACGTATCTCTAGGTTACTTGCCAATTGGTATGCAGCGTATACATTACCTAATAAACGTAAATCGTACTGACGGTCATCTTGGTTTCTAGATACGGCGGCAAAAGGACTAAAGTTATTTCCTAAGTTAGCACCTCTACTACCTGCAAAGTTACCCGCGATATCGCGCACAGGTAATAAGGGGTGGTGTTTGTAAGAACCCGCTACAGGGCCTTGCTCTTCATCCAAATTGTTGATCCCTTTTCTGTTTTCCAAAGAAACTGTAAAGTTTTCGCCAATAGTCAACTTGTTGTCGATCGCTTTAAACTCTGTATTCGCTCTTAAGGATACTCTGTTGTATCCAACAAATTTAACAATGTCTTCTTGACTAAAATAACCTAATGAAAAAGCATAACGCGCGTTTTCGGTAGCTCCTGAAGCAGAAACGTTGTGCTGTTGGATTGGTGCTGTACGTGTAATCGCATCCCACCAGTTGGTATCTGCAGAACGGGTTATGGCATTGATATTGTCAGGTGTAAGTGAATATAAGCTTGGGTCCGTCAAAGGATCACCTTCAAAAGTACCGCTTGGGAAAACGAAATCTGGAATGGTAACCTCTCCATTGGGACCGAAACCATACTGCCCGTGCGATGGCGTTTTACCCGCATAGCGATCCGCTAGAAATAAATAAGTACCAAGGTCTTCTGCATTTAAGACATCTGGCGACTCTGTTGCGTTCTGTAAACCATAAAACATGTTATACGAAATAACAGGTTTGCCCATTTTACCTTTCTTAGTGGTAATGATTATTACACCATTTGCCGCCCTAGAACCATAAATAGATGACGCCGAAGCATCCTTTAGTACCTGTAAGGACTCAATGTCATTTGGGTTTAGGTTCCCTTGATCTGTTGAAGGTACCCCGTCAATAATATATAGGGGGTCATTGTTACCGACAGAACCAAAACCACGAATACGTACGGTAGCCGCACCACCTGCACGCGAATCGTTGACAATATTAACACCGGCAGCTCTACCCTGTAACTGTTGGGCAAACGTGGTGGCTGGCACAGATAACATCTGTTCCGTGTCTACTACAGCAACTGCACCAGTCAAATCCTTTTTGGCCTGGGTGCCGTAACCTGTAACAATAACCTCATCTAGCCTGCTGGCATCCTCTTCAAGTGTAACATTAATAGTTGTTTGACCACTTACAGAAACTTGAGTAGTGCTGTAACCAATATAGCTAAAAACAAGAGTTGCCTCGCTATCGGCATCGATAGTATAATTACCATCAAAATCTGTTTGTGTTCCATTTGTTGTTCCTTTTACCAGCACGTTAGCGCCAGGCAATGGGCCTGTAGCGTCGGAGACGGTACCAGTGATTGTTTGTGCTTGAATAGTGGCCAGACATAACAAGGCTACTATAAAAGGCAATTTTTTTAAAAAAAGATTTCTCATGCGCTCAGTTTTAGTTAAGTTAAATAGGTTAGAAATTAAGTTGAAAATGTTGTTAGTTTATCGAGAATACATCTGTTTTCTCGCCTGTGAAGTTATGTTAAAAGTTGTTAATTACAAAATATGGTAAAAATTTTAACACATTTGGGTCAATTTGATATTTGAATAGATGTTTAAATTGCGATTTGATAATCTTAATCTCGTTGCGGACTTTGCATGGCTTAATGCAATAGGTGGTCAAATTCTGTTTTAACGGGCTGTCCCTTTCAAGCTACTTACTACCTTTGTTTGGTTACCACTATCCTTACTTTTGGCAGACTGCTTTATAATAGGTCTTGCCATGTACCGCTTGAAAGTTTAGCGTCACTCAATTTCATAGTTGTGTTTGATTGCCTTTTTATCCTAAAACCTTCCAAACTTAATTTAAAATTAAAGTAGTCTTATATTAAGGTAGGATTTCCGAATAGTGCTTTCAACTTATATTTTCAAATGTGGTTCATTAAGAGGTATTCTTATGTCGTGAAAGGCTATGGCATCTATAAATTAGTTTTGGAAATTTAGTGTCTAAATTAAATTAAGCATCATCTTAATAGTAAAGGCACATAATGCCGGTTTTTGTAGTAGGTATTTCTCACACCGCGCAAGAACTAATGCTTATCATATCATACTACGTCTTACCATTTTTTTTCGATTAAAATTTTCAAATCCAAGAGAATAAAATATTTTGAGGGGTGCGTGGAATTAGAATTGAATAAAAATAACTTGTAAATTCTCGAATTCAACAATTTCTTAAAAACAATCAATATGTGGCCCGCTATTTTGTGGAACTAGCTAACGTGGTAAACTGTTTTACTGTTGTAATACACTATCTATGTAGACACCAATAAGATGCGTTCTAACTATAACTGACTTTTCCAAACCATCTTTAGCGGACCTTACTTTCATGACCCTGGAAGGGAATTCTGGCATATGGCATGTGATACAGTCTGTATAATCGTTTATGTTGGATTCCGAATTGCCCGTATGCAAATTATCTGGCTGGTTATGACAGGATAAACACTTAGAATTAAAATATTGTGAATTATTTCGTTGGTTTTTATGAGGGTCATGACAAGTGATACAGGTCATTTCAGCACTTTCTTTGTAGCAGGGACTACTTATCAAAAGGCCATATTGATTGCCATGAACATCTAATTCGGTATTTGGTCTGCTGGAATTATAATTTTTTGAATGTTCTTCTAGATTATCACCTATAAGAAAGGAGAATGGATTTTCAGTAATTTGGTTGTTTCTAAGTCCGGCATGGCACTGCGCGCATGCATCCATTTGCTGTTGCCGGTTTAGGGTTTCTGCACGAACTATAGGGTCAAAATCTAGCGTTTTTAAATTCCCGATGCGATAATCTACATGCTCTTGAGAAGGTCCATGGCAGCGTTCACAATCCACACCGTAGATAAAGGAGTTTTTATCATAAACATTCGAGTCTCCTGAAATTTTTTCGTTTTTCGCAAACGTAACATGGCATTTAATGCAATTATCCATTACAGGTCTTTTAAAACTGTAGTTTGGATATCCGGGACTGTTGATCCAGCTATCTGTTAAGGTTAAATAGGACGCCTGTATTTGGTATAAGGAATCTTCTTCAAAGGTAAGATAGGATTGTCCTTTAACTCCCGAGCCGATTGTAATATCAATTTTAGATTTTTCAAAAACCTTACCGTGATATGTTTTTGCTGTTTGGTAACTGCTGCCCTCCTCTTGTGTCATACTTAGAAGACTACCGGCTAAATTTACAGTATTTTCCCCGCTGGTAAAACTGCCAAGAATATGGCTAGCATCTCCTGAGGATGAAGTGTTGAAGTGCGCAGTTGAAATATGTGATTTATATATATCTTCATGACAAGGTATACAGGATTCCGAGCCAGCAAATTTCTTGCCGCTGTAGTGTACTGGTAATTCTGCTTTTAAATCCTGATATTCTGAGACTGAAACATTTTTGTAATACCTATATGCGATAAAGCAGAGTGACAGTAAGGCCAAAACGCCAATCCCATAAAGTAATTTCTTTAACACGTAAATAATTTTATAATGTTCAAAAACTTAAAATAATGGTTTTGTAGTGATAAATGTTTTATTTGTATAAAAATACAACCTTTTGCATTGTATAGAAGATAATTTTAATTCAAATGTAGGATTAAACTGTTGAAGTATTTACGAATGGCTTTGTGAATAGATGTGCAAATACATACTGTTTAATCCTAAATAAAAATTAAGATTTTAAATCGTAAACTAATAAAATAGTACAATAGGTGCCTTATCTAAAACAATAAGATCAGACCTCTCTTTAATGGTGAGATTAAGTGCCTAGATAAAGCTTATCTACAAGCCCTTACAATTATTAATGATGACACTATTTTCTGTTATTAAACATGGTTAATTTACGAAGCGTAATAATTTGATAAACCAGCAATAATAATGCTGATTTAGTCTTGGGGTTGGATAAACTAGAATGGTATTCAATCCTTTAAAAAGACCACATGGTTAATTACACTACGTTTATAATAGAAATTGCAAAGGAATACCGTCCACGCGGATTATTATGAGTACCTATTTAACGTCATAGACTTGTGTTTTAAGGTATACTTGGAAGAGCTGCATAGGCTTAAAGCACCTAGGTATACACTAATTAATTTTTCATTGTAATAAGGATAACACCACTAGCACCTCGCGATCCATAAAAAGAAGCAGCATCATCACGTAAAACTCTAACGGATGCAACCTCCCTTGGAAAGATAAACTCCATAGAACTTACAGGTGTGCCATCTACTATAATTAAGGGTCCTTGGTTACTTTGAACAGAATTAGGAGGCACCAATTGAATTGAAGTTCCATTGACCCTTGCTCCTGGAACCTCTACAGCGATGAGCTGATACATATTTAAATACTCACTATAGTCCTTAGGTTCTTTTTTAGTTCGTTGGATTTTTGTGGTGAAACCCAATTCTTCCAAATTCTCCTCAGACACTATTGCATCGCTTTCAGGAAAAACGATTAACATACCATTGTCACCTTCATAGTTTTTAGTTACGATACCGTAATTCCAAGAATATGCCGAAATAGTTTTATTAGAAGATTTTAAACCGATTCTGAATTCACCCTTCTTATTTGTTTTAATTTTAGTTTTCACTGAATCAAGATAAATTATAGCCTTTTTTACCGGTTGCTGGTCTGAGTTCAACACAGTACCATTGACCCATTGTATTTCTTTTTTTTGAGCCTTAATTTGCGCTGAAAAGCATACCATTAAAACAAAAGTTATCAGAATTTTCATATTATTATGTGTAGTTAATTAGCCTCTTTTTCTATTAACTGAAGTTAGTGATAAAAACAAAGAAAATACTACGTTTATGTTTTTTTTAGGGTGGTAGTGATACCGGGCTTTATCTAAACGAAGTTTCGCACTATGCTTACGATTTTAAATTAATAGAATATTCTGTTTTGTCTTATGCTGTGGGCTGTGCACTCATTTTTGTTGTGGTCCACTATTAAATCATTAAAAGTATAGAATTATGGACAGGTTTTTACTTTGTCTGTAACTTACGTTTTTGAAAATATGTAAGCATCTTTTCGCTTTTTTTTGTTGCTTTTACAATGTTGGTATTTTCGATATTGTAGTTTTTAAATTACCAGTATTTGTAAGTTGCGGTAATATCTTATCAAGTGATGCCCACAATTATGGCGCCATTTGGCACCGCCTTACTTTTCAGCTAGAGTTACTATTTATGAGTACCTTTTTGTTCGTTTAAAGTAGCCTAAAACAATGAATAAAAATCAGTTTATCCTCCAAATTTTTAGTAAAGAAAAGGTAATCCATTCCGCCATCCTTTAGATTATGTTTTTTTCGTATGGATGCTACGCTATACGGAAAATTTCGGGTGGTAATATTTGCTTTTGTGAGACCTAGTTTCTTTAGGTTTTTTTTGTTGTAATCGAACACCGATTTTATTTTGAAATGCCTACCCGGGAACTCTTTTGGTATTTCAGAGGTATACAGATGGGAGTGGGTATGCAATTTGTGTACATTAAACCTTGAGCTAATCAATTTAAATACCCCTGATTTTAGCAGTGCTGCGTTGGGTTCGTAGAGGTAGTTGCGCGGTTGGGAAAAAGCGGGTATAACTGCTTTTTCTTTCGATAGTAAAAATTTAAAAATAGACTCTTTATGAGTTCCTAAGTTCACCGCTTTAATTGTAGGCTCACCCTTAAAACCATATTGTAGAACCCACAGCACTTCCTTTACCTCGTTTTCCAAGGCAACAATATGTATTTCTTTTACATGTGTTAGCTGTCTTGTGCCAATAGTAAGGTCTAACAGGGGACCTGTCTTGATGAGGATATTGTTCGATTTTGAAAAAAGCAGGTCTAGGTGTTTAGTAACATCTGGCTCACAATCTGATAGAAAATAGACTTTTTCTTTGGCATTTGTTCGTCGAGAAGGATCTACATAAATCCAATCAAATTTTTGTGCTGTTTTTGTCAAAAACTCTATACCATCACCTGAAATAAAATCAATGTTTCTAACGCCCATCGCATCAAAATTTGATTTAGCAATCTTGGCAAGTATCGGGTTTTTTTCAACATGGTATACCCTTTTTAATTTTTGACCAAAGGCCCGTATATCTACACCAAAGCCAGCGGTAATATCTGCGAGCGAATCTCCGTTTACGATACCGGATTTGTAAGCAGCGGTTTGCTCGGATGAGGTTTGGGAGATGTTTAACTTGTTGGCAAAATAGATGTTTTCCGAAGAAAACCAGGTCGGTAGCTTCTTTCTGCTTTTTAGTTTAGCCTCAATTTGACCCGCCAATTCCTGTGTTGATACCTTTAGGAATGGAGATTTTTGAAACAAGAGTGTTGGAATGTCTTTGGTAAGATTCGCAGTAATAAATGCTTGGACGTCGGCATGCAGAATAGCATTGTTCATGACCGCTTTAAAGATTTTTAGTAAGGGATTGTACAATCTTATTATCTGAAAGGAACTCTTTTAAAATTACCTTTATAGCCGTGTAGCCAGGCACTGCAATGATCATCCCGACAATGCCAAAAAGAAGTCCTGCAATAATGATGACCAAGAAGATTTCTAATGGATGCGATTTTACGCTGTTGGAAAATATAAACGGTTGAGAGAAGAAATTATCCACCAACTGTCCAATTACTAGCCCTATAATCACATATCCTGTCTTGGGTAATATTACAGTACTAAAGTCCATGCCAAGCGTACTCGTCATGGTGAGTAATATCATGAGCACACCACCTATAATTGGACCTATATAGGGTATTACGTTAAAAAGTGCACATAAAAAAGCAATCACGATGGCGTTTTCTATTCCAACAATCAATAATACGATGGTATAGATTACGAAAAGAATAAATATTTGGAGCAATAGGCCTACAAAATATCGGGATAATAGTCCATTTATTTTATTGATGGAATTTATCGTTCCTGTTTCTTTTGTGTTTGGAACGAATACCAATAGTCCGTTCTGAAATAGCTTACTGTCCTTTAAGAAGAAAAAAGAAATAAACAACACTGAGAAAAGACCAATGCTGAGCGTGCTAAGTACAGCTAAAAACGAGTTAAGAAAATTGGGTATAAAACTAAGATTTAAGCCCTCTAGAATATTCTGTTCGATATTACTTTCTTGAATTACGTCACCAACAACATTTTTTGATAATCCCAAATATTGGGTAATTTCAAAATAAAGGGAGTTGATGCTTTTTTGCAACTCATCCATATTCAGCAGAGAGAGGTTTTTACTCTGCTCGGATATTAGGGGTATAAAAAGGGCAAAAATGCTAGCTATGACCCCAACCATAACAAGCATTGCAAGTATTACGGCCAAAATATTGGGGAATCTAAGTTTTTCTCTGAGGAAGAAAACAATTGGCCTACCTATTAATGCGATTACTACAGCTATGGCTAAATAGGCCAAAACGGATCGAATGATGTATAGAAAATACAAAATCAATAGGATTCCAGTAATGATTCCTATGGTCCTCAATAATCCGTTTGAAATGGTTTTAGAGGTCATGGTTTAGTTTTTAAAAACATATGAAACGATATTTGCACCCATTTTTAAGGCTTGTTGTCTAACTTCCTCTGGGTCATTATGTACTGCTGGGTCTTCCCAACCATCGCCAAGATCAGTTTCAAAAGTAAACAATAAGACAAGGCGTTGCTCGTAATAGATGCCTAATGCTTGTGGTCGTTGCCCGTCGTGTTCGTGTATCTTGGGGAGCCCTTTTGGAAAGTCGTATTCTTGGGAAAATATAGGGTGGTCTGCGCCAATTTCTTCTAACGGTGTATTGGGAAAAAGTGCCTCCAGCTGTTTTGTTACATAGGGTTTCATGCCATAATTATCATCAATATGTAAAAAACCGCCGGAAGCCAGATAGGTTCTCAGATTTTCAAGTTCCTCTTGGGAAAATACGACGTTACCATGTCCGGTCATATGCAGAAATGGGTACTGGAAAATAGCTGCACTTCCTACTTCAACAGTATTTGGCTTATCATTTAAACGCGTGCCTATGTTGGCATTACAAAATCGAATCAAATTTGGTACAGCCGTTGGATTGGCATACCAGTCGCCACCACCATTATATTTTAGTATGGCGATTTCTTGAGCCTTTACTTCTGATATAAGCAGAAAAGCACAGAAAGTAATTAGAGCGGTGAACCGATTCATATAACAATGTATAAAATTCAAATTTACATAATATCAGAATGAAAAGTAGGGTAGCGGCTTTATTGTTTAGTGAGGTACCATTTACATGAATTTATGTAGACGATAAATTATTCGAGCTTAATTTTTTTTGCAACACAAAGGTAAGCGACTGTAGCTTCATTTTTAAACTATAAAAGGTATGCGGTATTTAGAGTTAAGCTAAGGAACAAGCAGTTATCCGTTATTTGTGAGCGCAACTGTAGTGCAGGCAACAATTGCAGCAGTTTCTGTGCGTAATCTGGTCTTGCCCATAGAGACGGGTTTGTAGCCTTTTGCCTTTGCTTTTTTAATTTCTTCTTTGGTGAAATCCCCTTCTGGCCCAATCAATATGGTTACTGGTTTGTCTGGTGCAATATTGCGCTTTAATTCATAACGTTCGGTGTCCTCGCAATGTGCTATAAACAAGAGCCCTTTAGTATCTTGTTTTAAAAAGTCAGCTAACGTAATCAATGGATTTAGCTTGGGTAAATAGGCTTGGAAAGATTGCTTCATGGCCGATTGGATTACCTTTTCGTACCGTTCCGATTTTACGGTTTTTCTTTCAGATCTGTCGCAAAGTATTGGTGTGATTTCATGTACTCCTATTTCTGTAGCCTTTTCTAAGAACCACTCAAACCTATCATTCATTTTGGTAGGTGCCACCGCTAAATGAAGACTGTGTTTTGTAGGGTGTATTCTTTTGTGGTGCGTAATAGCTACAGTGCACCCTTTAGCATTATTATCAGTAATAGTGGCGAACAAAAAAAGTCCACGGCCATTGGTAATTTGAAGTTGGTCTCCAACTTTCCTACGTAATACTTTTACGATATGTTTACTTTCAAAACTATCGAACGTAAAATGTTTCGATTCTTCTTCTAATGTTGGGTTGTAAAATAGTTGCATAATATCGGTTTAAAAAGTATATCTGGCTTTGGCGCTAACGTTCTGCTCCGCAAAGAGTCCTTTTTTGAATTTCAAATACCCTACAATACCAATCATGGCGGCATTATCCGTACAATATTCAAATTTAGGAATGTGCACAGTCCATCCCAAGTCCTTTTCTGCATCCACTAGCGCTTTCCTAATACCAGAATTTGCAGAGACACCGCCGCCTATGGCAATAGTTTTGATTCCTGTTTGCTTAACAGATTTTTTAAGTTTTCGCATTAGAATGGTCACAATGGTGTACTGTATGGAGGCACAAATATCAGCAAGGTTTTCAGTGATGAAATCTGGATTTTCTTTCGTTTTTCTTTGAACAAAATATAGGATGCTTGTTTTTAATCCGCTAAAACTAAAATCTAGGTCTTTTACTTTAGGTATTGGAAATTCAAAAGCAAGTCGGTTGCCCTTCTGTGCATACTTATCTACCAAAGGGCCACCGGGATAAGGTAATCCTAGAACTTTTGCGCTTTTGTCAAACGCTTCGCCAACGGCATCATCCAAGGTTTGCCCCAAAATCTCCATTTTAAAATAATCGCTGACTTTTAAGATTTGGGTATGTCCTCCGCTAATGGTCAAGGCCAGAAAAGGGAATTTTGGAGGTGTCATATCCGTATCTTGTATAAAATGGGCCAAAATATGGGCTTGCATGTGATTTACTTCAATTAACGGAAGGCCAAGACCAAGGGCTAAGGACTTTGCAAAAGAGGTGCCTACCAAAAGAGACCCCATAAGACCTGGTCCGCGGGTAAATGCTATGGCTGATAACTGTTTTTTATCGATATTTGCTTTAGCTAAAGCTTGATTAACTACGGGAACTATATTTTGCTGATGTGCACGGGACGCGAGCTCGGGTACGACGCCACCATATTCTTCATGTATTTTTTGACTGGCAACCACATTGCTTAGTACAGTAGTATTCCTAAGAATGGCAGCAGAGGTGTCGTCGCAAGACGATTCTATAGCAAGGATGTAAATAGTTTCGTTTTCCAACGGTTTTGGAATAAAAATTGAATGACAAAGGTAAAACATAAAGCCCTATCAAAAAATTAAGGAAAATACTCATCAGAACAATCTTGGTTCTGGTATTGATATGTATTTTGGGAACCATGGTACTTTCCTTACCGGTTGTTCAAACGAGATTGGCGAAGTACGCGACAACTACGCTCAACAAGGAGTTTGGAACCAACATCAATATAGATAGGTTGCGGTTTTCCCTTATCTCTTGGGATACTTCCCTAAAGGGGATTTATATAGAAGATTACAAAAAAGATACGCTGTTTTATGTAGATGAGCTAAAGACTTCGGTGTTGAGCTTGGGAAATTTAGCCCAAGGAAGACTCGAGTTTGGGGATATTACAATTAATAGGCTTCATTTTAAGCTTAAAACTTACGCGGGAGAAAGAACGACCAACATAAATGTTTTTGTGGATAAACTGGATGATAAAAAACCAAGGGCACCGGGAGCTCCACCATTTTTCTTTTCCTCTTCTTTTGTAGACATTAATGAAAGTAAGTTTCAATACATAGATGAGAACCTAGAAAATACACAGATACTATTGTTCAATAATCTGAATATAGCCGGTAAAGATTTTCAGATTGTAGGCCCGGAAGTTTCCACGGATATTACAGAAATGTCATTTTTAAGTAAAAGGGACATTCAGGTAGAACAAATGTCAACTACCTTTAAGTACACTAGGGAGCAAATGCGTTTTGATTCCCTAACGATTAAAACCCCACTATCCAATCTCAATGGTAATCTTGTTTTTAATTATAATAGAGAGGATTTTGTAGATTTTCTGAATAAGGTAAATCTAGAGGCTAGTTTTGAGGAATCTACGGTAGCTTTTGATGAAATAAATCTGCTGTATAACGAATTTGGAAAAGGCAAGCTAGCAACTTTTAGTGCCAACCTTAGCGGAGTACTTAACGATTTGAATACGGATGATCTGTTTCTTTTTTCAGATAATACAGGAATACGGGGAGATTTTAATTTTAAGAACCTCTTTAACAAACAAAAGCCGTTTTCCTTAGATGCAAAAATGAAGAACGTAACCAGTAACTACTATCAATTAAATGCCCTTTTACCCAATTTGGTCGGGAACTCCCTTCCCTCTTCGTTTAGCAAATTAGGACAATTTACAATAAGGGGTGATGCCTTGATAACCAATTCTTCCATTGATGCTAAAGTAAACTTGAATACTGCGGTGGGTAGCAGTTATACGGATATCGTGTTGACTGATTTTAACAATATTGATAATGCAACCTACAAAGGTTTTGTTTCCTTAATAGATTTTGATTTAGGGGATTTTGTGGGAAGTCCAACTGTAGGGAAAACTACCTTAGATTTTAACGTAGAAGGAAAGGGTTTTGTGAAAGAGAAGCTCAATACCGAGGTTATAGGTCAGGTTTACAGCATTGAATTTAATAGATACACCTATAAAGACCTGAAAGTTTCAGGAGTTTTAAAAGATGAGCTATTTGATGGTTCGCTCATTAGTAATGACAGGAACATCAAATTCGATTTTAAAGGATTGGCAGATTTTGGAAAGGACCGAAACAATTTTAATTTTAAGGCTAACGTTGCTTACGCCGATCTTAAGACCTTAAATTTTATTAAGGATAGTGTTTCCATTTTTAAGGGCAAGGTAACTATGGATATTACTGGAACTACGCTTGATAATTTAGTTGGGGGTATTAATTTTACCAGCACTAATTATGAGAATGTAAACGACATCTATTACTTTGATGATTTCACCATAGCCTCTTCCTTTGATGACGAAGGCGTGAGGACCATAAACATTAATTCACCCGACATTATCACTGGTTTTATGAAGGGTAATTTTAAAGTGAAAGAACTTGGTAAGCTCGTTCAGAACTCCTTGGGTAGTATCTATACCAATTTCCGCCCTTTTGAGATTTCTAGCGGACAAGACCTTTCCTTTAATTTTAAAATTTATAATAAAATAGTTGATATTTTCTTTCCAGAAGTGCGTTTTGATCCCAATACTTTTATAAAAGGAAAAATAGTCGCAGACAAAGGTGATTTTAAACTCAATTTTGAATCGCCCAGCATAGAAGCCTTTGGCAATGCTGCAGATAATATCGAATTAAAGATTGATAACAAAAACCCTTTGTTCAATACCTTTGTTTCAGTAGGGGAACTAAGAACGCCGTATTATAACCTAAAGGATTTTAACCTCATCAATACGACCCTAAAAGATACCTTATTCTTTAGGTCTGAATTTAAAGGAGGTAGCGAACTTAACGATAGTTATAATCTCAACTTTTATCACACCTTCAACAAGGATAATAAATCCGTTATCGGATTAAAGACTTCGGATATTAATTTTAAGGGAAATAAGTGGGTTTTGAATAAAGATGGAGACTCTAAGAACAAAGTTATTCTAAACCGTTCTCTGGATAGTATCACCATCCAAGAAATTGTAATGAACAACGAGCAGCGCGAACAGATAAGGTTGAGAGGGCAAATCGCGGATTCTACCTTTAAGGACCTACAGCTCCAGTTCAAAATAGTATCATTGAACAAAATTACCCCAGTAATAGACAGCCTAAAACTTCAGGGAGAAGTAAACGGGAATCTAAATATATTGCAGAAGGATGGTATTTATTTACCATCTTCAAGCCTTGAAATAGTCGACTTTGGTATAAACGATACACGTCTTGGAGATTTAGCAATTAGTATTGTTGGGAATAGGGATTTAACCGAGTTTCAGGTGAACTCTCAGCTATCTGAAAAGGACGTCGAAAAGTTTAGTATAGTAGGCAAGATAGAGAATAAAGAAAAAATACCTAAGGCCAATTTGATAGCCAATTTCAGTAATTTCGATTTAGAACCTTTTAGTCCTTTGGGTGAAGGTGTAATTGATCATATTAGGGGAGATATTGACGGCAGTGTAACTATAAAGGGAGATGTGGACAATCCAAGTTTTAATGGTCTTCTTACCTTGGATAATGCTGGGATATCGGTGCCCTATTTGAATGTGGATTATGATTTTGATATGCGGTCTAAGGTGCGGCTATCTAATCAAACTTTTAATTTCGAAAACATTGCTCTTACCGATGTTGCAAAAGGAACCAAAGCCAATCTGGACGGTACTATTAGCCATAGCTATTTTAAAGATTGGGTGCTAAACTTAAATGTAGATACGAATAACGACCGTTTCTTAATATTGAACACGGAGTTTAAGGAAGGAGATTTGTACTATGGCACAGGTTATCTAGACGGTACCGGTCGCATATATGGCCCTACCAAAGCACTTAATATCAACGTAAACGGAAAAACAGCAAAAGGCACCTCGTTAAAAATACCCCTAAGCGATGTCGCTAGTGCAGGAGATTATTCATTTATAAATTTCACTGAAAAAAATAGCATAAACAGTATTGACCTGCAACGTAGTTTAAAAGATTCTCAGGGTGTTGAGCTAGAGTTTGATTTGGATATTACCCCGGAGGCCGAAGTAGAAATAGTAACCGATACAAAAACAGGTAGCTCTTTAAAGGGTACTGGAGTCGGAATCATTCTGTTACAGATTAATACGAACGGTAAGTTTGAAATGTATGGGGATTTTGTTGTGGTTACAGGGGAATTCAATTATAAGTTTGGCGGTATTATAGATAAAAAATTTGCTGTTAAGCCCGGTGGAACCATCAATTGGGATCAAGAACCTTTGGAGGCCGATTTGAATATGGAAGCGGTATATTCCATTGATGCAAATCCTGCACCTTTGTTAGAGAACCAGAGCTTTGCTAGAAGAATACCTACAGATGTCGTTATCAAACTAACTGGAGAACTTCAAAGTCCGAATATAGAGTTTGGCATAGAGTTCCCTGGAACGAATTCAATTATTCAATCAGAACTGGAGTACACACTGCAAGACCCAACTATAGAGGAGAAGAACGCTATTTTTCTGCTGGCACAGGGGAATTTTGTTAACAATCAAAGCGGAATAAACCAACAAGCGATAACAGGTAACTTAATACAAAGTGCTTCTGGTATATTAAATTCGATTTTAGGGGGTGGTAACGACAAGCTTAATGTCGGACTTTCTTACGAACAAGGTATTTTAGACCGTAACGCAGATATAGAGACAGATAATCGTATTGGGCTAACGGTTTCTACTCAGATAAGCGATCGGGTTTTATTCAACGGTAAGGTAGGGGTTCCTGTAGGAGCCTCTAGTGAAAATCTTGTTGCTGGCGATTTTGAAATTCAGCTGCTATTAAACGAAGAGGGTACGTTAAGTGCAAAATTCTTCAGTCGTCAACAAGAAATTCAAGCCTTTTTGCCGGATCAGCAAGGTTCTACCCAAGGTGCAGGACTCTCTTATGAAGTAGATTTCAATACCTTTAGGGAGCTTTTTAGGAAAATTTTCACCAAAGCTTCCGATACAGCTAGCATAAGGCCCCAAGCTATTGATTAGTAGGGCGTAAGCTTTTGTGACATGTCCACGTACTGCGCTTTTTTTATGCCTTTAGTTTATTATTGTCTAGTAAATTTTTTTGAAGCTGAGCCAGGCGATTCAAGAAATAGCAACTTGAGTAAAACTAATACGATACGCCTTACTTTTGAAATCTCATAAAAATTTACAAAAGCTACATTACTTTTGTTTTAAAGATTCATTTTCAATCATTTAGAATGTATTTCTGCTTTTTAAGGCTATTAGCGCTAATGTATCGGGGAGCGTATCTCGTTAAGCGGATATGATTGAATTTAATCCGTTATTTATTTACCTTTGAAGTTTGTTTAATGTTAGTAAAATACAGGTTTATGTCAAATTTTGGTAAAAATATAACTACGAAAACGTTATTGTTGCGCGAATTAAAATTGCCATCGGTTTCAATTTCATTATTGCATTAACTTTTAGTACTTTCGTTGGCTTAAATTTTTCCATGTCTTCAAAAATCAAAAAAATAGGTGTTCTTACTTCTGGGGGAGATTCTCCAGGTATGAATGCTGCAATAAGATCTGTTGTGCGAACCTGTGCATATCTGAAGTTGGATTGTGTTGGGATTTATAGAGGATACCAAGGGATGATAGAAGGGGATTTTAAGCCGATGGATGCGCGTAGCGTAAACAATATTATCAATAAAGGGGGAACCATGTTAAAATCCGCCAGGTGTATGGAGTTTATGACACCCGAAGGTAGAAAAAGAGCCTACTCCCAATTGGTTACAGAAGGTATTGATGCTTTTGTGGTTATTGGAGGTGATGGTAGTTTCACAGGAGCCATGATTTTTAATCAAGAATACAATTTTCCTGTAATCGGTATTCCTGGTACGATAGACAATGATATTTTCGGAACTACATTTACTCTTGGTTTTGATACTGCTTTGAATACGGTAGTAGAGGCTATTGATAAAATTAGAGATACAGCGAGTTCGCACAATAGATTGTTCTTTGTAGAGGTCATGGGTAGAGATGTTGGCCATATTGCTTTAAATGCAGGGGTTGGCGCTGGTGCTGAAGAAATCTTGATACCTGAGGAGAACTTAGGACTAGATCGTTTATTGGAATCGTTGAAACGAAGTAAACAATCAGGAAAATCCTCTAGTATAGTGATTGTAGCCGAAGGTGATAAATCTGGAAAGAATGTATTTGAGCTTGCGGAATATGTGGAAGAACACCTTCCTATATACGATGTTCGCGTATCTGTACTAGGACACATGCAGCGTGGTGGATCCCCATCTTGTTATGATAGGGTATTGGCAAGTAGAATGGGAGTGAAAGCAGTAGAGGCGCTGCTTGAAGGTAAAACTAGTTTAATGGTAGGAGTGCAGGATAACAAGCTAATTCTTACCCCTATCAATAAGGCGATAAAAGGCCACACAAAAATAGACAAGGAACTTATTCGGGTTTCGGAAATAATGACAACATAATTTTAATTCATAAAAACAGATAAAATGTCAAACTTAAAAATAGGAATTAACGGATTTGGTAGAATTGGTAGACTGGTTTTCAGAACTTCAGTAAAACGTGGGGACGTAGATGTGGTAGCCATCAACGATTTGTTGGATGTAGAGCATCTTGCCTATCTCTTAAAATACGATTCGGTACACGGACATTTTGATGGAACTGTTGATGTAAAAGACGGACATTTGGTCGTAAACGGTAAAACGGTACGGATTACCGCAGAAAGAGATCCAAAAAATATTAAATGGGATGCAGTAGGTGCAACAACTGTTGCCGAATGTACAGGTATCTTTACCACATTGGAAACAGCGCAATACCATATAGACGGTGGTACTAAAAAAGTTGTAATTTCTGCACCTTCAAAAGATGCCCCAATGTTTGTAATGGGAGTAAACCACAAGGACGTGAAAGTATCTGATACTATTGTTTCAAACGCTTCTTGTACGACTAATTGTTTAGCTCCAATGGCAAAAGTACTTAACGATGCTTTTGGTATCGAAGAGGCCTTAATGACAACTGTTCATGCTACAACAGCTACGCAAATGACCGTAGATGGTCCTTCTAGAAAAGACTGGAGAGGTGGTAGAAGTGCCATGTTGAATATTATCCCAGCCTCCACTGGTGCAGCCGTTGCGGTAACTAAAGTAATACCAGAACTTAAAGGTAAACTTACGGGTATGGCTTTTAGAGTGCCAACTGCAGATGTTTCTGTGGTAGATTTAACGGTTCGCTTGGAGAAGGAAACTTCTTATGAAGAAGTGAAGAAGGCTTTTAAAGATGCTTCCGAAGGCGAATTGAATGGAGTTTTAGGGTATACAGAAGAAGCCTTGGTTTCTCAAGATTTTATTGGCGATGCAAGAACTAGTATTTTTGATGCTGGCGCTGGTATTGAATTGAATTCCAAATTCTTTAAGTTGATTTGCTGGTACGATAATGAAGCAGGTTTCTCCAACAAAATGGTAGACCTTATACAGCATGTAAACAGTCTCTAGTAAAAAACACTTTATCTAGGCTATGCCTTGATGCGGTTTGTAGAATGTTTTAGATTTACATAAATTTTCCTGAAAATAAGGGTATTTTTCCTTATTTTCAGGATTCTTTTTTAAACACAGTAGGTATATGATTTTAATTGTTGATAGTGGAGCTACAAAATCGGATTGGATTGCTTTGGATAGTAAGGGAAACCAGCTTTTTTTAACCCAGACCTTGGGCCTAAGTCCAGAAGTACTTACAAAAGAAGTGATAGAAGATCGGTTGGCGAATAATTTTGAGCTGTCTAAGAACAGGGAGACTGTCACTCATCTTCATTTCTATGGTGCAGGTTGCGGAACAAATCGCATGAAGCTATTCTTAAAGGATATTTTTAAGGAGTTCTTTCCGAACGCTAAGGCGGATGTAAAAGAAGATACTTATGCAGCCATCTTTGCAACTACTAAGATTGGAACTCAAGGTATTGTGTGTATCTTAGGCACAGGTTCTAACTGCAGTTATTATGACGGGCATCAGCTGTTCCAGAAGGTTACCTCACTCGGTTATATTCCTATGGATGATGGTAGTGGTAATTTTTTTGGACGTAAACTTATACGAGACTATTATTTCCATAAAATGCCTCAGGATCTTGGGATAAAGTTCGCCAAAGAATACAATTTAGAAGCAGATCACATTAAAGAAAATTTATATAAGCAACCCAATCCAAATACTTATTTGGCTACGTTTGCTCGTTTTTTAGTTGAAAATAAAGAACATCCGTACGCAAAAGGAGTTATTGATAAAGGTTTTCAGCAATTTATCAATAACTACATTATGCAATTTGAGCTAGCAACTAAAGTTCCTGTTAATTTTGTAGGAAGTATTGCTCATTATCTTAGAGATGAGCTGGTTACAGTTTTAGAGCGGAATGACCTTATTGTTGGCGTTATAAGACAACGGCCTATAGAAGGCTTAGTTGAGTTTCATAAGGCTAATATGTAAAGAATTATGTTGGTTCTTTGGAGGTTCCAGTAATTTTTTTCGATATTTTTTATCTTAGACTACGGACTACTTAACAGCTAGCATTGATATCTCCACGTTTACAAACTTAGGGAGGTTTGCTACTTCTACAGTTTCTCTAGCTGGTGCTGTTTCAGCGTCAAAATAGGTTCCGTATACTTCATTTACTTTTGAGAACTGATGCATGTCTTTCAAAAAAATTGTAGATTTTACCACATGGTCAAAACTCATATCAGCAGCAGTTAAGATAGCCTTCAGGTTTTCCATAGACTGCGCTGTTTCCTTTTTTATATCCCCTTCTATCAAGTTTCCTGTTTTTGGGTCCATTGGAATTTGACCAGATATATACAAGGTGTTTCCGCTTAAAACAGCTTGGTTATATGGACCTATTGGTGCTGGAGCGTTATCAGTGTTGATGATTTTTTTCATTTTTCTAAAATTTAATTTCTTACCTGTTGACTTCGGTTTTCCCATTTTAAGTCGCTAAGAATGGAAGCGTCTATACCGATAAAGAAAAACCATCTTTTATATTGCCCAAATGGAGTCCAATTAAAGCGCATATTAAAACTACCTAAATTACGTTCAAAACGCAGTTGTGTTAAGGTAAAACCGGAGTTTTGAAAGTCGTATCCAGAAGATCCCCCAACTTTCCATCTAGGAGATAGTTCAATATCACCAGAAAACATAAGCGCATTATTGCCAAAGGTGTTCTGCCTTGCATTATTATTGTATCCTGCGGAATATGCTAATCTAAAATTCCAAGGAATCTTGGTGCCGTATTTGGGGTTTTCAATATCACTATCATCTTTGTTCTTGTCCATTGGATTGTCAGAAAAACTATCCGCTCTTCCGAATAGGTCGTCCGTTCTTCCGCCACTTTGGGCTACATAGTCAAAAGGGTCTTCCTCCTCTTCCTCTTCATCGTTGTCTTTGTCAAACATCTCACTACTAATGGAGTAGGTAATATTGGCATTGGCTCGCGTAAGCCTAAACAGACTTCCCCCATTGTTGGCATTTAAAGTATTGATACGGACTCCATTGTTGTCAATAGCATAAGGGTCTAAATTCGCAGAGAAGTTAATAGACATTTTATTGTCCAATATATTCGTTCCACCATTTATACTTAACGGGCTAAGCTTAAGTGAATCCGATTCTAGGTTATAAGCACTAGAGATATTTAAATTACTAAGTAATGGTACTTTTTTAGCCTCTAATTTAGTAGAGTCTTTATCCCTTACCTTGGCTTCCAAGACATTTGCCAAAGAAAAGCTTAGGCTATTGGAGCGTCCTAGTCTAGGTACTCCGTTTAGGGTGCCTTCAAAACGGGTAAATTGCACAACCTCGCCATTTCCATCTATATATTCGTCATAGTACTGGTCAAAAGAAGGAGCAAACCCGTAACCAATAGAGGGTCGCATAACATGTCTTATGGCTTGGATTTTTTTGTCTTCTCCAAAATCAAATGTTCCGTATAGTGTCGTTCCTATACTTGCGCTAAAGTTGTATTGGTTAAAGCGATCAAAGCCACTAATAGTATCCCGTACCACAGTATTGGTTTCTGCGTCAAAACGTTTATCAAAAGTCTCCAAGGTCCAAACATCTTCATAGTTTGCGCTTGTACTTACACTAAAATACTTTGCTATTTTAAAGTTGGTGCTTATGGGTATGCGATGTTTAGCCCCAACTCGTGCATTATCGAACATTCTACTAGTCAAAAAATCCTGATCATTCGTAGTAAGTCGGTTTTGGGCGTTTAAATCATATTGAAAATTTATATTTTGTATAAGTCCTTTTTTGATACCATCCCTCTTGGCAAAAGGGAAAATACGTTCCATACTAGTTTGTAGTGTAGGAAGGCTCATGGTAATATTATCTGGGTTGTCTTCTGTAGCCGTTGGGGAGGTTAACTGCGAATGTGTGGCTGTTAAGCTCATATTGACAGATGGATATGCCGGAAATGTTTTGGAGTAGGATATGGATGATGATAAGGTGTTATTCTGGGTATTAGGTAAATTTCGCTGTTGCAAGGAATTCCGATAAAATTCACTACTTCCAAGGTTGACAGAAGCAGAAAACCTGGAGTTGGGACTTGCTTTGGGGTCCTGTGAGTGGGAAATCTGGATATTATAATTTTTTGATAAACTATAATCACTAAATCCTTTTTGGCTACGTACTTGGTTTTCGTATCTAAAATTTATGTTTCCCCTATATTTATAGCGTTTTGTATAGATAGAGGCCGCCCGCATACCCCAGCTCCCGTTGGTGTAGAAATCCCCGGAAAAGGTAACATCCGCATAATCACTTAAAGGCACATAGTAACCCATGTCTTGTAAAAAGTAACCTGTATTAGGGTCATTGCCAAAGGCAGGCATTAATATACCCGCGGCCCGCCCCACAGCAAGGGGAAAATAGGCGAAGGGCATAAAAATAGGGGTGGGTACATCTTCGATATAAATACTACTGAATCCTGCTATGACCTTCTTCTTAGGAACGAATTTCGCCTTTTTTATACGTATATAATAGTCTGGGTCTATGGTGTCGGTTGCCGTAGTTAGTTTAGCCTCACTCAAAAAATAAACCGAATCGTTTTCTTTTTTTGTGATTTCTGCATATACTTTCATAGAATCGCTTCCCAAGGCTCCTGCGGCGGCCTGTTGTTCTGTTCTGGAATTCCAGATAATGGCTTTTTGGGTATCAAAATTAAAACGAATGGAGTCCGGAATAACAACACTGGATCCTTGTTTAAAA
The DNA here is from genome assembly GCA_964569345.1 of uncultured Maribacter sp. Taxonomy (GTDB): domain Bacteria; phylum Bacteroidota; class Bacteroidia; order Flavobacteriales; family Flavobacteriaceae; genus Maribacter. The sequence continues at coordinate 66,036 of CAZMUV010000005.1, forward strand.
TAGGGTAATTGCGTGTAATTTCCCAATGAATCTTTTAATCGGCCTGCATAGACTTCATTTTTAACATAATCCATGGTGATGACCCCTGCTTTTAATTCGGTATCTTGATAATATATTTCTGCCTCGTTGTACAGGTAAATCTTGTTTTCTTTTTGACTTAATTTTACGTAGTCCTTTGCTTTGTATTTGATTTTATCAAGTAATAATGGTTTTTTTTTGTTTAGGGAGTCCGTAGCAACGGAATCTAAGGCAACGCTATCCTGTACTAAAGGCGCCAGAAAAAGAGGGGCTACTATGGTATCCTGTACCGCTTTTACAGATAACGGTACAACTTTTTGCTCTTGAGCTTTACTAGAAAATGCGCCAACAAAAAGAATCCAGAGGAAAAGTACGTAGTGTTTATTTGATTGCAAGGCTTTATATCCTATTTTTGTAACGATTTGGCAATCCAATGGGACATTGGTTTTAGATGTCAAACTTACATATATTTTTTATTCCCTAAGTAGGGTATTACCATAATTTTAACCATAACAAGGGCTTTAAAAACCCATAAGAACATGAAAATTAAATTGCTCTTGTCCATTTTAGTTTTAGCGTTTTCCTTGCTTTTATTTTCTTTTACACCTTTTTACAGCCAAACGGCAACGGTAGAGCCTTTCGTTGTAGTATTGGATGCAGGGCACGGAGGTCATGATCCAGGTAATTTAGGGAATGGTTATCTAGAAAAAAACATCGCCCTGAATATTGTACTAAAAGTGGGCGAGCTATTGGGAAATAATAAAGATATTAAGGTGATGTATACTCGTAAAGACGATACGTTTATAGACCTTTTTGTTCGGGGAGAAATCGCGAACAAGGCAAATGCAGACCTTTTTGTCTCTGTACATTGTGATTCGCATACTTCGGATGCACATGGTGCAGGCACCTTTGTTTTAGGACTACATGCGAACAAACAAAATTTTGAAATAGCAAAAAAGGAAAACTCTGTAATTTACCTCGAGGATAATTACGAAACGCGTTATGCCGATTACGATATTAATGCGCCAGAGTCTGTTATAGGTTTAACTATTATGCAAGAAGAATTTTTAGATCAGAGTATAGCCCTGGCAAAAATGATTCAAGATAATTTTTCAGGAAAGTTAAAACGAAACGATAGAAAGGTAAAACAAGCCGGATTCATTGTGCTTCATCAAACTTTTATGCCTAGCGTTTTGGTTGAAACAGGTTTCCTTACGAACAAGGATGAAGGAGCATATCTAAATTCTAATAAAGGACAAGAAGAAATAAGTACCGCAATTGCCAACGCCATTTTAAAATATAAAGGCGCTACGAAAGCGAATACTTTACCAGCAGTGGTGTCGGAAAAATCAGATGCTGCAGCTGATGCACAAAAAAATACTTCGGTCGAAGCCATAGAAAAAGAAAAGCAAGCTGCCGAGAAAGTATTGGCAGAAAATAAAGTGATAGAAAAAGCAAAAAAGCCGATAGCCTCATCGCAAGAAGAAATAGTAGTGGATGACAAGGCTATAGTTGCAGTTTCTCAAAGGGGTGAAAAAAGTAGCGATATAATCACTAAAGCAATAGATGAAAAAGGTGCTGAGGTAACGAATGAAAAATCCGTTCCAGGAGCTAAGGAGGCTGAACGAACCGCTACTAATGTGGTTTTTAAAGTACAACTAATGGCTAGTGGTAAAGATTTGACTTCTGATTCACCCTATTTCAAGGGATTAAATCGTATCTCAAAAGAACCTTATAACAAGATGTATCGTTATTTGTATGGGGAGACCCGTTCGTATCGTGAAGCTGAAATGATGAAATCTAAAGCAGCCTCAAGAGGGTTTTCGACTGCTTATATTGTTGCTTACCGAGATGGTGTGAGGATTGCCATCGGAGAGGCACTACAGGAGGTTTCGCAATAACCGTAATTTTTGCAATAATTATTTCTAATTTTGTTATAACCTTAAATCTATTTTTTTGAAACTATCCAGGGAACTTAAGACAGGAATAATAGTAATAGGAGGAATCTTACTTTTTATCATGGGTTTTAGTTATCTAAAGTCCACCCCTCTTTTTGACAATAGTAGAACACTTTATGCGGTGTATCCAAATGTAGGGGGATTGCAATCCGGGACCGTAGTGTCGATAAATGGGTATGGTGTAGGTAAAGTAAACGACGTTCGTTTCATAGATACCCAAGGTAACTTGATAGTCACGTTTACCGTAAGCAGTGAATTTCAATTTTCTAAAAATAGTACCGTAGAGCTTTACGATACCGGTATTATAGGCGGTAAGGGATTACAGATTATGCCTATTTTTGATGACTCACCCAATGTACAATCCGGAGATACATTAAATACCGAGACAAGACCTGGACTTACAGAACTGGCTCAGCAAAAACTAACACCTTTATTCAAGAAGTTTGAATCTGCGGTTACAGATGCAGACTCTGTTTTGATTAATGTAAACGATGTATTAGATACAAAGACAAGGAGCGATTTAAGAAAAGCAATCAACGGTTTAAGTGAACTTATGGTAAGTCTTAATGGTAGCGCCAGCACATTGGATAAGCTGCTAAAGGAGAACCAAGGCAAGTTAGGTAGCTCCTTAGATAATTTTGATGTGCTTACCTCCAATTTTGCCAAGCTGTCAGATTCGCTCAATAATGCAGGGTTGGGAAGTACCTTGTCTAGCTTACAATCAACCGTTGCGAGTTTGGACAATATCATGTCGAGATTAGAAAAAGGCGATGGCACCCTTGGGAAGTTAATGACCGATAAAGAATTATATTCCAATCTAAATAGCGCTTCAAGGGAGCTTGATTTACTTTTGCAGGACTTTCGTTTGAACCCCAAACGCTATGTAAACGTTTCGGTCTTTGGTAAAAAGCAATCGGAATATTCGGTTCCTGAAGAGGACCCCGCAGAAACCATAGAAAATTAATTTATGCAGTATATACCTAATATCTTATTTGCCATCCTCCTAATTTTTGGAATTGGCTTTTTTGTGAGGAATGTGGTTCGTTTAAAACGAAACATTTTTTTGGGAAAAGACGTGGAGGTAAGTGATAATACTTCTCAGCGTTGGAAGAATATGGCTAATATTGCTCTTGGGCAGAGTAAAATGGTGGTGAGACCTATTGCTGGTTTCCTTCACATCATTGTATACGTAGGTTTTGTTATTATAAATATTGAAGTACTTGAAATTATTATTGATGGACTTCTAGGTACACACAGAATTTTTTCCGGACTTGGACCTCTGTATAATGTTTTGATTGCTTCTTTTGAAATATTGGCCTTTTTAGTCATTGTAGCGGTGGTGCTTTTTTGGATACGAAGAAATGTTATTCGGTTAAAACGTTTCTTAAAGCCAGAGATGGAGGGTTGGCCTAAAAAGGATGGTAATCTTATACTTTATATAGAGTTAGTTTTAATGTTTCTTTTTTTGACAATGAACGCTTCAGATTATCAGTTACAGCAAATTGGTGCTGAACATTATGCACAAGCTGGTTCCTTTCCTATAAGTCAGTTTATAGCATTTTGGTTTCAAGGGCTATCCGAAGCTACGTTAATTGGTATTGAAAGAACTGCATGGTGGTTGCATATTGCCGGTATCTTGTTCTTTTTAAACTACCTCTATTATTCTAAGCATTTGCATATTTTATTGGCCTTTCCTAATACGTATTATGGTAAGCTTACACCAAAAGGTCAATTGCCAAATTTAGAATCGGTCACCAATGAAGTGAAGTTGATGATGGACCCTTCCGCAGATCCATTTGCTGCACCGGCTGAAGATGCTCCAGTTCCAGAAAAGTTTGGTGCATCGGATGTACAGGATTTAAGTTGGGTTCAATTGCTAAATGCATACACCTGCACGGAATGTGGAAGGTGCACAGACGAATGTCCTGCAAACCAAACTGGTAAAATGTTGTCCCCAAGAAAAATAATGATGGATACCCGCGATCGTTTGGTTGAAGTAGGGAAGAACATCGATGAAAATAAAGGGGTCTTTAAAGATGATGGAAAGCAACTACTAGACGATTTTATTACTAGAGAAGAACTATGGGCGTGTACATCTTGTAATGCATGCGTAGAGGCCTGTCCGGTGAGTATAGACCCATTATCTATAATTATGGATATGCGTCAATATCTTGTTATGGAGAAGTCTGCTGCTCCTACAGATTTGAATAATATGATGGGGAATATAGAAAATAATGGTGCTCCGTGGCCCTTTAATCAAATGGACCGACTTAATTGGAGCAAGGAATCATAAACAGAAGAATATGTCAACTGAATTGAAAGTACCTACCATGGCAGAATTATTTGCTGCCGGACAACAACCAGAGATTTTGTTTTGGGTAGGCTGTGCGGGTAGTTTTGACGATAGGGCCAAAAAAATAACCAAAGCCTTTGTTAAGATATTGAACAAGGCGCAGGTCTCTTTTGCGGTATTGGGTACAGAGGAGAGTTGTACTGGAGATCCAGCCAAGCGGTCTGGTAATGAGTTTCTATTTCAGATGCAGGCTGTCACGAATATAGAAGTAATGAACGCCTACGGTATTAAAAAGGTAGTTACGGCATGTCCCCATTGTTTTAATACCATTAAGAACGAGTATCCCGGTCTAGGTGGTAATTATGATGTTGTGCATCATACTCAATTCTTAAAGGATTTGTTAGATGAAGGTCGGATAACCATGGAAGGTGGTGCGTTTAAAGGAAAAAGAATAACATTCCACGACCCGTGTTATTTGGGTAGGGCAAATGGTGTATACGAGGCACCTAGAGAACTGATCAGGAAATTGGATGCAGAACTTGTAGAAATGAAAAGCTGTAAGTCTCGTGGATTATGCTGTGGTGCTGGTGGAGCGCAAATGTTTAAGGAATCGGAAAAAGGGGATAAGGAGGTAAATATACTACGTACAGAACAAGCTTTGGAAACCCAACCAGAAATCATAGCTGCAGGTTGCCCATTTTGTAATACCATGATGACCGATGGTGTAAAGAACAAAGAAAAAGAGGCATCGATTGCAGTGATGGATATTGCGGAGTTGATTGCCACCGCAGAGGAACTTTAAATAAACCCCAAAGATGTTAGTAGATTTTAACACATTACCAGATACATCACGTATTTGGATTTATCAGGCCAATAGAAGTTTTACTCCGGCCGAGTTAGAAGTCATTGGTGATGAACTTAATGATTTTATAGGCCACTGGACTGCGCACGGAAAAGATTTAAATGCAGGCTATGAAGTGCGATACAAACGATTTTTGGTGATTGCTCTAGACCAAAGTGCACAATCTGCTACAGGGTGCTCCATTGATGCTTCAGTGCATTTTATTCAACAATTGGAGAAAAAATACAACGTAGTGCTACTGGATAAAATGAACGTCTCCTATAAACAAGGCGAATTCGTAGCCTATAAGACCTTGTTGGAGTTCAAGGCGATGGCAAAACAAAAGGCAGTTTCAAAAAATACCATTGTTTTTAATAACCTCGTAGCTACCAAAGGTGAATACAAAGAGCACTGGGAAGTTCCTGCTTCGGAGAGTTGGCATGCTCGTTTTGTTTAAGTTAAAACGGCTTTTAATACCTTGTTTTACTAGGTTATATCGATGAAATGCAATATTTTTCACTGTTTGAAGTTATCTCGATACATTTAAAACTCATGCGTTCATTTTTCATTTCACTTTTGTTTTTCATAAGTATGTATTCGGTCAATGGGCAAAATCCGTTAATGACAACCGATAGCCTTGCGCAACAGCAATGGGTAGACCTTGAATATAGCGGTATGACCTTGGAGCAAAAAATAGGGCAACTCTTTATGGTGAGTATCGCATCCAACCAAAACAAAGCAGCAACAGATAGAATAAAGAATTTGGTAGCTGAGCACCAAATAGGCGGCGTTATATTTTCAAACGGAGGCCCCGTACAGCAAGCTAAACTATGTAATGAGTATCAATCGGTTTCTAAAATACCGCTGCTTATAGGTATGGATGCAGAATGGGGACTTGCCATGCGATTGGATTCTACCTATGCGTTTCCGTGGAATATGACTTTAGGAGCAATTGCAGATAACAAAACAGTTGAAAAGGTTGGACGACAAATAGGTACCCATGCCAATCGACTAGGAGTACATATCAACTTTGCGCCGGATATCGATATTAATACAAATCCAAAAAATCCTATAATCGGAAACCGTTCCTTTGGGGAGAATAGAGAGAATGTAGCGGATAAAGGTGTCGCCTTTATGAAAGGGATGGAAAGTGTAGGTGTCCTGTCTAGCGGAAAACATTTTCCTGGTCATGGTGATACTGCGGTTGATTCACATCATGCCCTACCGATTCTCGATTTTTCAAAAGAACGTTTGGATAGTTTGGAACTATATCCGTTTAAAAAATTAATAAAAAATGGATTAAGCAGCGTTATGGTGGCTCATTTAGAAGTGCCCGCGCTGGAACTAAAAAAAGGCTTGCCGTCATCGTTATCTGAACAGATTATATCAGGTATTCTAAAAGAGAAAATGGGTTTTAAAGGCTTGGTGTTTACCGATGCCCTAAATATGAAAGGAGCAGCTGATTATGGCACTCATGGAGAAGTGGAACTCGCTGCGTTTGTTGCTGGGAACGATATTTTGTTGATGCCCGATAATGTAGGAGAAGCAAAGGAGAAACTAATAAAGGCATACGAAAAAGGTAAGATTACCGAGCAACGCTTGTCAGAATCGGTAAAAAAGATACTTATGGCCAAGTATAAGGTGGGCCTCTACAATTATCAACCAATCAAGCTTAAAAACTTATATAAGGACCTAAATTCTATAGAAGACGATGTAGTCTATGAAGAGGCAATAGAACAAGCAATTACCGTTTTAAAGAATAAGTTCGATATTCTTGCACTAAAGAATTTACAGAATAAAAAGATTGCCTACGTAAAGTTTGGAGATGCTCCAAATGATGATTTTGTGGAGACGCTGAAGAAATATGCCAGCGTAACACAAGTAAATGGTAGCGATATAGCTACGCTTAAGAAAAAGTTGTCCGATTATAATTTGGTAATCATAGGCCACCATAAAAGTAATTCAAGTCCATGGAAGTCATATCAATTCTCAAAAACAGAACTTTCGTGGCTTCAGGAAATATCAAATCTAAGATCATCCAACCTCGTGCTATGTGTATTTGCAAAACCATATGCACTTTCACAAATAGCAAGCTTTCAAAATATTGATGCTGTGGTCATGTCCTATCAAAATAGCCCCATTGCCCAGCGAAAGACTGCGGAATTACTTTTTGGAGCTATTCCATCATTTGGAACCATCCCTGTAAATTCTAGTTCGGAGTTTCCTATGGGTACGGGTATTCAATTGAAATCCTTGAAAAGATTGGGATATACCCATCCGGAACGCGTAGGGATGAGTTCAACAGGCTTAGCTGCTGTAGATAGGTTGGTTCAAAATGGCTTAGATAGTCTTATGTTCCCAGGTGCACAGGTACTTATAACTAGAAAGGGAAAAGTGGTTTACAGTAAAAGTTTCGGTAGACCTACGTATGAGTCAAAAGATAGTATTTCCAATGCGTCAATTTATGATTTAGCATCCCTTACCAAGATACTTGCCACCTTGCCCATGGTCATGAAAATGGAGGAGGAAGGTAAGATAGCCCTGAACGACACTTTTGAAGAGTTGGAGCCGCGGTATATAGATACAGAAATAAAAAATGTTACGGTATTAAAGGCTTTGTCTCACTACGGTAGGTTGCCCGCATGGATTCCGTTCTATATTAATACCTTGGATAAGGATAAAAAACCATCTAAGCTGTTATACAGAACGAAACCCACACTAGGTTTTTCTAACAAGGTGTCTGACAATCTTTACATTATCGATTCATATAAGGATTCTATTTATGACCGTATTGGCCGCCAAGATTTGAAATCTAATCGATACCGGTATAGCGATGTGCCTTATTACGTAATGAAGAAATATGTGGAGGATACCTACGAGGAACGTTTGGACAAGCTTTCCAATGATTTCTTGTATGCTAGGTTAGGGGCCAATTACACGGGATATAACCCCTTAGACAGGTTTTCAAAAAATCAAATCGTTCCATCTGAGAAAGATACGTATTATCGATACCAAACCGTTCAAGGCTATGTACATGATATGGGTGCCGCTATGCAAGGTGGGGTAGGAGGGCATGCTGGACTTTTTAGCAATGCCAATGATATTGCCAAAATAATGCAAATGTATTTACAACATGGATATTATGGTGGTACGCAGTTTTTCACCTATCGAACGGTTGAAAAATTTAATAAATGCTATTTCTGTGATAAGAATGTAAGACGTGGTGTAGGTTTTGATAAGCCACAACTAGAAAATAGAGGCCCTACCTGTGGATGTGTCTCGAGAAAGAGTTTTGGGCATAGCGGTTTTACGGGAACCTATACCTGGGCAGACCCGGAAGAAGAGATTGTATACGTATTTTTATCAAATAGAACCTACCCGACCGCCTCAAATAGGCTTTTAGTTAAATCTGGGTTAAGAACAAGGATTCAGCAAGCGATTTACGATTCAATTCTAAATTAAAATGTAGTTTTGCTATGATGAAAATAGCAATAGTATGTTACCCTACCTTTGGAGGTAGCGGCGTTGTAGCAACAGAACTTGGAATAGCCTTGGCTAATAGAGGCCATGAGGTACACTTTGTAACGTATAGGCAACCCGTGCGATTAGAGTTGTTGAACAACAATATTTTTTTCCATGAGGTACATGTTCCCGAGTATCCGCTATTCCACTACCAGCCCTATGAACTTGCACTTTCCAGCAAATTGGTAGATACCATTAAACTACATGAAATAGATCTGCTGCATGTGCATTATGCCATACCGCACGCGTATGCTGGGTATATGGCCAAAAAGATGCTGGAAGAAGAAGGAATCTATGTTCCAATGATAACCACACTGCATGGTACTGATATTACTTTGGTCGGGAAACATCCATTTTATAAGCCTGCGGTTACGTTCAGCATCAACCAATCGGATGTGGTTACTTCTGTTTCAGAGAGCTTAAAACAGCGTACACTAGAAATTTTTGATATTAAAGGAGAGATAGAAGTAATTCCAAATTTCATCGACACCAATAAATATAAAAACTCTTTTACCGATTGCCAACGTTCCAACATGGCTACAGACGAGGAACGCATCGTTACCCACATTAGTAATTTTAGAAAAGTCAAACGAATACCTGACGTAATCCATATTTTCCATAAAATACAAGAAAAACTTCCAGCGAAGTTAATTATGGTAGGCGAAGGGCCTGAAAAGGAAGCTGCAGAACGGTTATGTGAGACCTTGGGTATATCCGACCGTGTCATATTTTTGGGAAATAGTAATGAAATAGATAAAATTCTTTGTTTTTCAGACTTGTTCCTATTGCCTTCAGAAACGGAAAGTTTTGGTCTTGCGGCGCTAGAAGCTATGGTCAACAAGGTGCCTGTAATCTCCAGTAATGCTGGCGGAATACCAGAGGTAAATAAGCATGGTGTTACAGGATTTTTAAGTGAGATTGGGGCAATAGACGATATGGCCAAAAATGCCATAGCTATTCTTGAAAATGAGGAAACCTTGGAGGAGTTTAAGTTGAATGCCGTACGCGAAGCTCATAAGTTTGATATACAGAAGGTCGTGCCTTTGTACGAGGAGGTTTATGAGCGTGCTTTCAAAAGTAGGCTTAGAAATGCGTAGGTTATTACTTCTACTGTCTTTACTGATTTCGGGGCTATTTAGTTCCTGTAAAGGTCAACATATAGTTTCGAATGTTAAAAACGATGCTTCAATTATGGAGCTTATACTGCAAGATGATTATAGTGGTGCAGTAGCGGAGGAAACACTTCTAATAAAGAATCAAAAATCGTTAGAATCGTTTTTTTCTAAAATCAACAAAACCAGAAAGCCAGGATTGCCTGTTCCTGAAATCGATTTCGAAAAGGATATGTTGCTTATTTGGTGTGCAGGCGAAACAACAGCTGCTAACACAGGGTTAGTGTTCCAAAAGGAAACTGCGGAATCCTTCTTCATCAGTAAATTAAAGGCTAAACATATATCGAAAACTACTGCTATTACTAGTCCTTTTAGAATCTACAAACTTCCGCTGAGCGATAAAAAAATCACTATTGAATAGGTACTACGACCGATAAATTGACTCGTTCAACTATCTAACGAATAATCCTACATTTTGTAGGTGATTTTTGAAGAACCTATTTAATTGAATTAATTTAGCCTACTTAAATAAAACAATATATTATGAAAGCTCCAATTCTTTCTTTCCTACTTTTCTCAATCCTTTTGTGTTCTACGATAAGCGCCCAAAACACGGAAGAGGATTTACAGATTACTGCAAAAGACAGTATCGTTACAAGTTCATGGATGTTCAGTGTCGGTGTAAACGCAGTCGATGATTCAGGTAATGTTTTTAATGGCTTATTCGATGTTTCCGATGAGTGGAACATGGTACCTTTTCCTTCCAGAATAAGTATCGGAAGATATTTTAAGAGTGGTTTGGGTGTCGAGGCTATTGGAACCTATAACCAGTATAAGGAAGGTAAGATAATTGATGGTGTCATCAATCCGGAAACTAGCGATTACTTTGGTTTGGACGCAAGGCTTACCTATGATTTAAATAAAATAATAGGACAGACGGCTTGGTTTGATCCTTACGTGGGTATTGGTATTGGATATACCGATGCTAACAACCTAGGTAGAGGGACATATAACGCTGCAGTTGGTTTTAGAACCTGGTTTTCCGATAAGTGGGGACTAGACCTTAGTTCTACAGGAAAGTGGTCCATTGGCAGTGAGAATGGTGCTACCAATCATATACAGCATGCAGCGGGTGTGGTTTACCAGTTTGGGATAGAAAAAGGTCTTTCAAAAAGAGGAGAGGAAAAACTTGAACTTATAGCTGCTATAGAAAAGGAAAAACAACGTCAAATGGATTCTATTGCAGACGTCAATAGGCAAAAGGAGGCTCTTTTGTTAGCGGAGCGTTTAAAGAAAGAGAAGGAAGCGGCAGCAGCACTTGCAGCAGCTGAGGAAGCCAAATTGAAGGCCGAAAGAGATCGAAAAGATGCGATTGAAAAACGTATCGCTGACTTAGGCTATGTATACTTTGATTTTAACTCTTCCGTACTTAACAAATCATCTAAGGGTGTTTTAGATTCTATAGTGGTTATTTTAGAGGAGATTCCAAGTTTGCAATTAAAGATAACTTCACATACCGATTCAAGGGGAGCGTCGAAGTATAATGATTGGCTTTCTGAAAAAAGAGTACAGAGCACCAAGGCTTATTTGATTTCAAAAGGCTTTGATACGGCTAAGTTACAAGCAGAATCTTTTGGTGAGACGCAGCTACTAAATGAATGTAGTGATGGTGTTTATTGCCCAGAAGAAAAGCATAGGGTAAATAGGAGATCTGAGTTTCTTGT
>CAZMUV010000006.1:0-73867 GCA_964569345.1 uncultured Maribacter sp.
TTCTTACATTACAAAAAAGTGCTAGTTTATCCTTAATCTCATCTGAAATTTCGTGCTCCGTTCTACAGACTAAAATATCAGCCTTTATACCGCTTTCCATTAAGGTCTTAACGGAATGTTGGGTTGGCTTTGTCTTTAGCTCGCCTGCCGCAGAAAGGTAAGGCACAAGGGTTAAGTGGATTACGATAGCATTATTATCGCCCATTTCCCATAACATTTGTCGTACCGCTTCTATATAAGGTAAGGATTCAATATCACCAACAGTACCTCCAATCTCGGTAATAACAATATCATAATCTCCACTATTGCCTAAAAGCTGCACGCGTTCCTTTATCTCATTGGTAATATGTGGCACTACCTGTACCGTTTTACCAAGAAACTCACCCCGTCGTTCCTTATCTATAACACTTTGGTAAATTCTACCCGTGGTTACATTATTGGCTTGTGAGGTGTTTACGTTTAGAAAACGCTCATAATGGCCAAGATCTAAATCGGTCTCAGCACCATCATCTGTAACATAACACTCGCCATGTTCATATGGGTTAAGTGTACCGGGATCTACGTTAATGTAGGGGTCTAATTTTTGAATTGTAGTTCGATATCCTCGGGCCTGCAATAGTTTTGCTAAAGAGGCCGCAATGATTCCTTTTCCAAGAGATGAAGTAACTCCTCCCGTAACGAAGATGTATTTGGTCTGTGGCATGTTTAATTTCTGTGTTACGGGACACAAAGTTACAAATTGACTTTAGAACTTACTTGATTTCCTTCGGAAAATCTTTTTGAATTCTTTTAACCAAAGATTCCAACTCGTTTATCTTAATTTCTAATACAGATTTTAGCATTTCTCCTAATTTCCCAGTGGGGAATCCCTTTTGCCTAAACCATATTAAATAAGGTTCGGGTAAATCTATCAGATACCACCCCTTGTACTTACCAAAAGGCATTTTATAATGCGCCAACTCAATTAAAGCGCGTCTATCAGGTTTTAATTCCATTTTTTAAATCTAAAAAAATTATATTTAGAACTGATTAAATTACTAAACTATGCAAAGACGTAAATTTTTAGGTACTACGGCTGCTGCCTCCGTTGGACTCTTAGCCACTAGCACACTACATGCCAAAGAACAGAAAATTACCGCTAACACAAAATTAAAACACAATATAAACCATAGCGCATGTTATTGGTGCTACAATAGTATTCCGTTAGAAGCCTTTCTTAAAAACCTAAATGAACTAGACGTTAAGGCTATAGATTTGGTAGGACCCGAAGACTGGCCGCTATTAAAGAAATATAATATACACGCATCTATGTGCTGGGGCGCGGAAATTAGCCTTACAGAAGGCTGGAACGACCCACAGTACCACGACACATTAATTAAGAACTATTCTGAAATGATACCGAAAGTAGCAGAAGCTGGCTACACCAATCTCATTTGTTTTAGCGGTAACCGCAGAGGTATGGACGATACCGTTGGATTACAAAACTGCGTAAAAGCGCTTAAACAAATTATGCCCTTAGCAGAAAAGCATGGCGTAGTCATCCAAATGGAACTTCTAAATAGCAAAGTGGACCACAAGGACTATATGTGCGACCAAACTTCGTGGGGTGTAGATCTTTGTAAAGCCATTGAATCTGATAATTTTAAGCTACTATATGACATCTACCACATGCAAATCATGGAAGGTGACATCATACGAAACATACAGGAGTATCATACGTATTTTGGGCACTACCATACTGGAGGTAACCCGGGCAGACATGAAATAGACGAAACACAGGAGCTCTTTTATCCTGCCATTATGAAAGCGATTTTAGAAACTGGGTATACCGGCCATGTGGCTCAAGAATTTGTTCCCAGCTGGGAAGATAAACTGGCAGCTTTAAAGCAAGGGGTTACGATTTGTGATGTGTAGCTATTAGTTTGTAGCAAAGATGAAAAAGATAACAGAATTAAAAACGGAGGAGAAAAAGCTTAAAACCTTAACATACGCCTTAACGGGGCTTATTCTGGTTATTACGGTTGTTTGTATTTATTCCACCGTTAAAGACGGTATTGATTTTATAAGTTTTTTACCCATTTTCTTTTTGCCGATGCTTCTGGTAAATGTATTTAAAATCCGAAAGTTGACAAAGGAAATCAAAACTAGGGAATAAAGTGCTAGGGCTATTTTTCTAAGTTTTTTCAAATAGATTTGAAACAAAAAAAGTAGCTTGGCGCAAATACAATCAAGGTTCTTGTAAGGCCTGCGCTATTTTCAACTTCCACTCTTCTTGCTTATCTAAATCTCTCGAAAAGTTAGTTTCGGCATCGTATAGATTTTGGAAATCGTCCAATTCTATATTTATTTCTCGATAAATGGATTTTACTTTTGCCTTTACATTCCCATGGGTAAATAGCTCATCGTCCAAACGTCTTTTCATCTCTCTTGCATAGAGCTCGGAGATATCAAAATGGAGTTGTTCATGACCCAAAATTACTTCGTTGCATAATTGGGGTTGATACCATGACTTGGTCGGATAAAAAAAAGTATCGATTTTAAAATCAACTTCTATATTTTCCTTGGTGCCGGAAGTAGAAAAACGGTAGGTAATTCCACTAGCTGTGATTGCTGCAGCTCTGGCATTAAGTGGTATATTTCCCTGAAAATTCTCCCAAGAAAGACGTGTATCGGAGCTCCATAAAATAGTTTCATAGTCCTGATTAGTTTGAAAACCCATCAACCCAAAGACTAAAAAAATAATGATATGTCTTATAGCTCCCAATAAAAAGAAATTACTTTTTCAATATCTGGATGGAGACTATAATGTACCGGGCAGGTATTTGCGGTATGAACTAATATTTTTCTGCTCTTTTCAGAAATTTTTGAAGGAAGGTTGAGCACCACTTCTATCTTGGAAATTCTTCGTGGTCCGGATGCCATGTGCTTAGTAACCGCTGCGGTGGCATTTCTAAGGTCTATTTCTAAATCTTTAGCTTTTATTCCCATCATGGTAAGCATACAGCTTGCCAATCCTGTGGCAACGGTATCCGTAGGAGAAAAGGCCTGTCCCAAACCATTATTGTCCGTTGGCGCATCTGTAACGAAGGAGTCTTTAGATTTCACATGAACACATGAAGTTCTTAATTCGCCATTGTACGTTACTTTAGCCGTCATACTATTCCAGTTGTTTTATTCTCATATCATCATAAGCCATAATATACGAAGCTTGATTAAAATAGCCTGAGCTGGCATCTTTTGAATAATCGAACTTATTACCATTATACTCGGTTGTTCCAATAAATTTGGCAACATCCATTAGGTTATTTTTATAGGCAAGTTTAAGGAGTACATCATAGGTCACATCAAAACCACGAACTGCATACTTGTCCGGCTCCTCACCAAATTTTTTACGATAACGTGATACAAAAGAATTACTGGAAACCTCTCTATATACAGATGGGTAGGTAAAGTTAAGATTCGATAAATGTGTACTTGAAATCACATCATCTTCAAACGCGTTATTATGATTTGTAGTAAACATCCTTAACCTTAGTTTATCCGTGCTTTCCTCAACATCTAAAAGTGAATTATGAAATGCATTTAAAATGGAAACAACACTAGAAATCAACTTAAAATTATCGGATTCTACAAACACCCAATTTTCTTGGGTCTCGCTTAACAAACTCCCAAGTTTTTCTCTGTTTATACCTATATTCTTCTCTTCCTCCTTTACTTCTACCACTTTGGCATCGGGAAAATTCTGAACTAGCAAATCTTGTGACAGCTTACTTTTATCATCAGCAATAATGATAATATTTTCATCCGTAAAATTACGTTTCACATAGTCAATCATGTGTTTTCTAAGCAAATTATCGTCAGTATAGGAGAAAAATACATTATTAAGACTGATGTCACTTTTTGCCTTCACAGGAGCTACTACAGGAACATTGTAATTAGATGCCTGTACCGCAACTTCCTTTAACGACAATTCATCCAAAGGACCAAATATGGCGTTGTATTCAGAAAGTCTTTCTTTAGATAAAATCTCTTTTGTTTTAGTGATATCCAATTGATTATCAAAGGTCTTTACATCAATAGAAATACCTAGAGCCGCTATGGAATCCAGTGCGACAAGTGCCCCTGAATACAATCCCAAGCTATACTTTAAACTGTTTCTATTTTCTATGGTCCAGGTCACAGCTTCCTTATCGCTAAGGTCAAGCTTATCAAGTCTAAAAGGCAGCATAAACATTACTTTAGGGCGATTTGCAGTATTTACGCTATCCAAGAGGTTTACCTTATCCAAAATAAGGGCATTTCTTACCTCAAAATCACCTACCTGTTCCTTTGGTAATTTTAATATCATACCGGCTTTTAGTCCGCTTTTAAGGTCTGGGTTCAAGCGTATCAAATCTGCCCAAGACATTCCAAACTTTCGGGTCAAACGAAACTCGTTCTGTTTAGGTTTTACCTCATAAAAAATATAATTATCCGTGTTTATTTCACCAGGATCCAATTCTGTTTCAGGGATACGGATAATCATACCTTCCTTTAATCCTCCCCTTTCGGTAATCTCAGGGTTTAAACGTACTATTTCGTCAGATTTCACACCAAATTCCTGTTCTAACCTATAAAAGTTCATTTTAGGCGGAACGGTATACGAAGTGTATAACTGCGTCTGTTGCTCGTCTACCGTACTTCCGGCAATTTTAGGCATTAGAAGCTCGTAACCCTCTGCCAAGTAATTTGTACTTTGAGAAAGTGTAGGGTTTAACACAAGCATACTATCGATGGTAATGCCATACTTGTGGGCGATACTCCACCTTGTTTCCTTTGGTGCTACCGTGTATTTTTCAAACGCATTAGGATCAATGGTATTTTCGTTTTCAACTAGCTTTTCATATTTTGGAATACGGATTTCCATTTTCTTCTTTAGTTGGGCGGCATACAGTTGTTTGTTGTACTTTTTAATTTCCTCCTCCGTTACCTCGTAGCGCTTAGCGATGCCGTAAAGTGTTTCTCTTTTTCTTACTTTATGTTTTGAAAATCCAATAGGTTCTCGTTTTATAACGGAATCCTGCATCACATTTGAAATCAAATCCTCAACACCAGAAGTATTTGTAGCAGTTATGTTCTTGGCTTCAGGTACTACCAAAATAGTATTTACGGCCAACTTAGAACCGTCCTTTATTTCCTTATTGTATTGAAGTATGCTCTGGGTAGAAACTCCGTACTTTGCCGCTACGCTTTGTACTGTTTCCCCTTTCTTAACCGCATGGGTCGTGAATTTTTGCGCCAAAAGATTGGCACTTGCTAATAAACAAAGCACTACTGTTGCAAAAAGTGTTTTTAAACTATATTTCATTTTATTCCCATTCTATGGTTGCTGGCGGTTTGGAACTTATATCATATACGACACGATTCACTCCAGGGACTTTATTGATGATGTCATTTGATGTTTTTTGTAAAAACTCATAGGGTAAATTCACCCAATCTGCCGTCATCCCATCCGTACTTTCCACCGCTCGTAAAGCTACACATTTTTCATAAGTGCGCTCGTCACCCATTACCCCTACACTATTTACGGGTAATAGCATGGCTCCGGCTTGCCAAACTTTATCATACAATCCCCAATCTCGCAATCCTTGAATAAAAATATGATCCACTTCCTGTAAAATAGCAACTTTTTCTCTGGTGATATCTCCTAAAATACGAATCGCTAATCCAGGTCCTGGAAAAGGATGGCGTCCCAATCGCTCATCGCCTACCTCCATACTTTTACCTACGCGCCGTACTTCGTCCTTAAACAACATTTTCAAGGGCTCCACTACCTTCAATTTCATGAAATCTGGCAAACCGCCCACATTATGGTGACTTTTAATAGTGGCAGATGGCCCTCCCGTACCGGAAACCGATTCTATAACATCCGGATAAATAGTGCCCTGTGCCAGCCATTTGGCGTCTTCTATCAAATGCGACTCATCATCAAAAACCTCTATAAAAACGCGACCAATAATCTTACGCTTGGTCTCCGGGTCGCTTTCTCCTGCCAAGGCATCCAAAAAACGTGCCGAAGCATCTACGCCTTTCACATTTAAGCCCATCCCTTCATACTGCTTCAACACGTCTTCAAATTCGTTTTTACGCAAAAGACCGTTGTTTACGAAGATGCAGTGCAAGTGCTTTCCAATGGCTTTGTGCAATAAAACCGCTGCAACCGTGGAATCTACACCACCGGACAAACCGAGTATTACCTTATCGTTTCCTATTTTTTCTTTTAGATCATCTACCGTAGAGTCAACAAAGGCATCTGGTGTCCATGTTTGGGCAACGCCGGCTATGTGTACTAAGAAATTCTCCAACAACTGCTTCCCGTCCGTAGAATGGTATACCTCTGGGTGAAATTGTATACCATACGTTTCTTCCCCGTCAAATTTAAAAGCTGCGTTCTCCACATCGTGGGTACTAGCAAGCAGTTTGGCGTTTTCTGGAAGCTTTTTAATAGTATCGGCATGGCTCATCCATACTTGGCTACCGATAGCTATGCCCTTTAAAAAAGGATGTTCTGATTCAACGCCAGAGAGATTGGCCCTCCCGTATTCACGAGTATTAGACTTCTCTACACTACCCCCGTTAAAATGCGCCAAATATTGTGCTCCGTAACAGACTCCCAATAGCGGTTTTTTACCTCTAATATTAGAAAGGTCTGGGTGCGGTGCATCATCTGCTCGTACCGAAAATGGTGAGCCTGATAAAATTACCGCCTTGTAGCTATCCAAGTCAGCGGGTACTTTATTATACGGTTTTATTTCACAGAAAATATTTAGTTCGCGCACCCGCCTGGCGATGAGTTGTGTATACTGCGAACCGAAATCTAAAATGAGGACATTATTTTGCATGGGCAAAAATAGGAATTTGAACGTTTTGTTAAAGTATCTTTTAGGTATATTTATCTTTTAAAATTAACAACGCTAATATGAAACATATCTCAGCAATAATTTTTGGAGCTGCCATCGTTATTGCAGCCTACTTTTTGGGTAATGCCTATGTGAATCGGGCAAATCCTCCACAAATTATATCCGTAACAGGTTTGGGCAATGAAAACTTTACGTCTGATCTTATTGTCTGGGAAGGACAGTTTTCTGCAAACAATGGAAATCTTAAAGCTGCTTTTGAACAATTGAACAGCGATAAGGATATTGTGCGTTCCTACTTGGTCTCCAAAGGTATCGATGAAGGCAATATCATCTTTAATAGCGTACAGACCACAGAGCAACGTGATAACAAATACGAAAACGGAAATTTCGTAGGTAGTACGTTTCGGGGCTATCAATTGACACAAACCATAAAAATAGAATCCCAAAATGTTGCAGTTATAGAAGGGGTTGCAAGGGAAATCACCGAATTATTAAATAAAGGAGTTCAGTTTAATTCGTATCCGCCAAGATATTACTATACCAAATTAGCGGATTTAAAAATAGAAATGATTTCGAAGGCCACGGAGGATGCGCGGCTTAGAGCGGAAAGTATTGCCCAAAATTCGGGTAGCGTGCTGGGTGATTTGATTTCGGCAAAAATGGGGGTGTTCCAAATAACCGGACAAAACTCTGGAGAAGATTATTCTTGGGGCGGTTCTTTTAATACCTCATCAAAAAATAAAACAGCTTCGATTACGATGCGATTGGATTATAAAGTGAAGTAATCTATTCGAATAATTCTTTATAACAAAGGCTCATCTTTCAGTAAACGCAGCTCTTATGTGAAAAAGCAAAAAGCTTGGGAACCACCCCAAGCTTTTTCTTCAAAATCAAAAACCAACTAAAATGAATTATCACATGAATAATTCAAAATTCTTTTTCACAGCATTTTAGTATATAACAACTAAGTCTAAATTTACCCTACCTTTAATATTATATTTTACCTAAATATTTTTCAAATGACCCAGCAATTTTTGAACGAAGCCAAAGACGAACTGCAAAAAGCTCTAGTGAAAAAAGGGCATCCGTTCCGTTATTTCACCCTGGCTACGGTAGGCTTAGATAAGATGGCAAGACTACGCACTGTAGTGCTACGTAAAATAACGCAAGATTTAAAGTTGATTTTCTATACGGACAGGCGCTCCAAAAAAATTACACACATCACCGAGAATTCCAAAGTCAGCCTATTATTCTATCATCCGAAACTAATGCTCCAACTAAAAATTGAAGGTAAAGCTAGGATAGTGAAGGATGAAGACATGTTAAAAACATATTGGAACGGAATACAACCCAATAGCAGAAAGGATTATATCACCCAACAAGCACCGGGAAGCACTTTAAAAAGTCCAGATACAGTCGAATACCTAGACGAAGAAAACCATTTCTGTATGGTAGAGATAGAGCCGTTTAAGATAGAATACCTAAAACTAAAACGACCCAATCATCTTAGGGTTCGCTTTTCTAAAGACGATGATAAGTGGGATGGAGAATTTCTAGTTCCTTAAACTTATTAATTTTACAAAAGCACAGTTCTATTCCATACTATTCAAAATATCCTTGATATCAGTTTCCGTAGTATCTGGATTAATGAAACAGAAACGGCTTACAGTTTCATAGCCATCTGCAGTTTTCCACTTTGTAGGTGTTACCAAGGCGAAACCGGCTTCGTGATTTTTATAGGTCCAATTGCGATAGTCATCTGGCTCCCAACCTTTACGCCGGTATAGCACACAAGACAAACTGGGCTCTCGAACCAATTCCAACAAAGGGTGGGCAGCAATCAATTTACCCGCAGTATTGGCTAACTTTATTCCTTCTTCCACCGCCCATGCATATTTTTCAGTGCCATGGGTAGCCAGGGAATACCAGAGCGGCAAGCCTCGTAAACGGCGTGTCAATTGTATTTGATAATCAGAGGGGTTAAACCCGTGTGCTCCTTCATCCTTAAATATTTCTAAATAAGAACCTTCTTGGGAATGTGCTTCTTTTGCCTCCTCAGGATTCTTATATAGTACCGCTCCACAATCATAAGGAGAAAAAAGCCACTTGTGAGGATCAATAGTAACACTGTCCGCTCGCTCAATACCGTTGAATAAATGTCTAACGGATTTCGCCGCCAAAGCACCACCGCCATAGGCGGCATCTACATGAAACCACAATTGTTCTTTTTCACATACGTCCGCCACTCCCGATAAGTCATCTATAATTCCCGCGTTGGTAGTACCTCCTGTTGCTACTACGGCAAATACTCTGGCTCTTTCATGGGCATCCAGCCCATTGATTACGGACTGTAATGCGGCACCGGACATCGCATCCTCTGTTTCTACCAAACGAACATCTACATCTATAACCTTGGCCATAGCCTTGATTGAGGAATGAGCGCCAATAGAAGTAATCATTAAGCCCTTTACGTTTTGATTCTTGGAGTCTTTTCTCCATTTTTCACGAGCCGCCACCAAGGCAGAAAGATTGGCGGCTGTACCGCCACTTGTAAACACTCCAAAAGCAGGCTTTGGCATACCCGTGAGCGATACCAACCATTGCATAGCCTCGTTCTCACAAAAAATACCACCAGCCCCTTCCATCCAATAGGCACCATGAATACTGGATGCAGAAGTTACCAAATCAAACAAAATCGCTGCCCTTGTTGGAGCGGCAGGAACAAAGGCCAAATGCCTAGGATGGTCTATAGGCACCGTAGCCTTGACCAAAACATCACGGAACAACTCAAAGGCCTTCTCCCCTCCTATTCCGCTGTTTGTAACGGTTTCGCCCACCAAAGCGCGGAGTTCGGCCTCCGTTTTGGGTTTGCCTAATTCAGGGTTAGTTTTGGTGATTCGATTAATGGCATATTTGACCACATCTAAAGTCATTTCAACCATTTCTATATCTATGTCGTGCATTTTGTTTTGTTGTTAGTGGGCTCAGTCCAAAAATACACCTCTTTACAGCTTGTATACAAATAGATGAGTAAATTGGTCATAAGAGAACGGATAGAGATTCATTTCTCTACCCAGTATTTGATGCACCGATAGCCTAGCAAGAAACTTCGACTAGGTATGCTAGTGCAAATCAGGTTATCATGGTAAAACAACAAGGAATAAAAAGCGAAATTTAAATAACAAACTCTCGAGGTTACCCACCCCTAGCCCCGCCCAAGAGGGGAATAGCTTTTTATTATGATAAATCAATTTTAAAAAATAAGAAATCCCTATTCCGCGGTGAGGATTACGAATTCTTGCTTTAACGGATTCAAAGCTTTGAACAACATAGGTATAAGCGCCTCCCCATATTCCAAATAAAGTTCAGAAAAATTAAGGTTACGTTCTTGGAGCGATTTTCCAGGAAAGAGCTCGTTCTGCAAATCTGCTAAGCGGCTTACATGGTCTGCCAATTTATGCTTCTGCGCTTTCAATAAGCGCTTTTCCAGATGGTCCAGTCCTTTTTTCTGCTTCACTTCTTGGGCCTTTACTGCTCCTAAAAATGATTTGTCCGTTTGTTCCGCTACTTCATACAGTGATTTAAACTGTTCTTCCAACTGTTTTCTCTGGGGGGTAAAATCAATATTTATATTGGAAACCTGACGTATTTTTTTATTGATTAGCGTATTTTGTTTTAAGAAAACCTCCTCCAACGAGATATTAAGTTTATGTAATTTCTCCTTTTGTTTTTGAGTGATAACCAAAGCTGAGTTTCTAAGCAATAGCATAGGGAAGGGAACTTTCATCGCCTCAAAGGCTGTTTTTAATTCCAGCCAATAGGCCAACTCTCCGCCACCGCCTATGTAACAAAGGTTAGGTAATATTACTTCTTGATACAAAGGTCTGGCGATTACGTTAGGGGAAAATCGTTCTGGATGCGCCTGTAGCTCCTCCAACAATGCCTCTTTGGAGAATTTAATGTTTGTATCATTCACATAATACATACCATCTCGCTCTACGATTCGTTCACGTAATCCATCAATCAAATAGAAATAATTAATTTCCCTAGGGTTCACCTGCACGCCATAGTCGGTTTCCAACCCCTGCAATTTCACTATCGTTTCCGAAACCGCTTTATGAGCAGTTTGCTCCAGAATATCCTTTTTAGCGAAGGGTATCAACAAACTTTTTAGACGGGCATCGTCTCCATCTACAATAACTAAACCATAAGCTCCAAACAATTCATTGGCCAGATACCGCGTAGCTTCCGTTAAATTCTTGTGCTTCAAATAGGCTGCATCAAAAAGCGCATTTAAGGTTTTGGCGTTGATATTAGTTCCTAATAGATTCAAATATGTTGTGAGTACCTCTTCTAATCCGTCCGTAGTCAAATGCCCTACAGCGCCGGAGGCATCTTTGTTCCATTGTATTTTTTTTCCTTTGAAATTAAAGTAATTTATTTCCTCAAAGTCATGATCTTCCGTGGCCATCCAATATACGGGTACAAAATGCTGTTCCGGATATTTCTTTTTGAGCGTCTCACAAAGATTGATAGTAGAGATGATTTTATAAAGAAAGTAGAGCGGACCGGTGAATAGGTTTAGTTGATGACCGGTAACTACAGTAAATGTATTTTCGTCGGTTACTGCGGTAATATGCTGTTGGGTTCTTTTAGAGACCGTATAATTTTCATATTGATGCATCAATGCAGTCTGCAATACCTGCCTGTTCTCCAATGGAAAACTAGCCTTTTTCTCCGCTATTTGTTCTCGAAAATTTTCCAAATTCGGAAACCGATTATAAAACGGGGCTAGTTGGCCGTCCTCAGAAATATAATCGCAAATGAGCTTTGAAAAATAACCTGTGTTTCTAAAAGGCAAACAATCGATATCCATATGTACACAAAAATGAAAATAAATATAAAACGCTGTGTTATTTAAGTTCATAAAAGTACGTTAATTAGATGAAAATCGAGTTTTTAGGTAGATGAACAAAAAGGAAAACCCCACAACTGTATTTCAACAATAATTTATTAGATTTGAATCTACCGTTTATAAAAATGATTTTATGAGGAAATTTCTACTTACACTGCTTTTGCTCTTACCATTACTAGCCATTTCACAATTAAAATCCCCATCAGATTTTTTGGGTTATGAATTGGGCAGTCAGTTTACGCGTCACCATCAGGTACTGGATTATTATGAATATTTAGCAGCACAGGAACCAAATCGAATGGTTTTGAAGGATTATGGAATGACGAATGAACGCAGACGATTGGTATTAGCCTATGTTTCATCGACCTCCAATATGGGACAGCTAGAAAACATTAGAGAAGAGCATTTAAAAAATACGAAAGGGGCTGGAGAACCAGACAAAGCGATTGTTTGGTTGAGTTACAATGTTCATGGCAACGAGAGTGTTAGCACAGAAGCCTCCATGCAAACAATTTATGATCTATTAACCAAGAAAAGTGATTATTTAGAGAATACGGTGGTCATAATTGACCCATGTATTAACCCTGATGGTCGTGATCGTTATGTAAATTGGTACAATCAGTATAAAAACACACCCAATAATGTAGATCCAAATTCCAAGGAACATCATGAGGGCTGGTGGAGCGGCAGAAGTAATCACTACATGTTTGATTTGAACAGGGATTGGGCATGGTTGACACAAGTAGAAAGTCAGCAACGCTTAAAAGAATTTAATAAATGGCTACCTCATGTACATGTAGATTTTCATGAACAAGGTGTGGATAATCCCTATTATTTTGCGCCTGCGGCAGAACCTTATCATGAAGTGATTACCGATTTTCAGCGCGATTTTCAAAAGACTATTGGAAAGAACCACGCCAAATATTTTGATGAAAATGGATGGTTCTATTTTACTAAGGAAGTATTCGATTTATTATACCCCAGTTATGGTGACACCTACCCTACCTATAATGGTGGTATAGGTATGACTTATGAGCAGGGTGGTAGCGGCCGTGCCGGCCTCGGAATCATTACCAGCATTGGTGATACCCTTACCCTAAAAGACCGTATTGCTCACCACTATACTACTGGACTTTCTACTGTAGAAGTAGCTAGTAAAAATGCACAGCAATTAAATGACGAATTCAAGAAGTTCTATCAAAACAAAAACTTCAAATACAAAAGCTATGTCCTAAATGGCAATAGTGCCAAATTAAACGCCCTGGGTAGATTACTTGAACAGCACGAGATAGAATATGGATTTGGCACGAATAGCTCCGCTAAGGGTTTCGACTACACTACTGGTAAAACAGGCAGCATAAAGGTATCGGAAAACAGTATGATAGTCTCTACGAACCAATCAAAAGGTACCTTAGTAAAAGTGCTTTTTGAGCCAAAAGCAAAGCTTAGCGATTCCGTTACTTACGATATTACGGCGTGGTCCTTGCCTTACGCTTATGGTCTTGATGCCCTTGCATCAGAAAATAGCATAAGTCAGAACAAGAAGATGGTCGCAAGCTTAACTTCCGCCAATAAAATAAACGCAACTAACTATGCGTATGTTAGCGATTGGAACAGCCTTACCGATGCTAAATTCTTAGCGGCACTGTTAAAAAATGAGATTAGAGTACGTACAGCGCACAAGCCTTTTTCAGTTGATGGCGCTTCCTACAAACGAGGAAGTTTGATTATTACCTTGTCTGATAATAAAAATCATAAAGACTTCGTGGGGACACTGAAATCAGTGTTAAACAATCATCCAGAAATTAATTTAGGTATTGCTACCACCGGATTTGTTGATAGTGGAAAGGATTTTGGATCTAGATATGTAGATATGATTCCGGATACTAAAATAGCTATATTGGCCGGAGATCCAACTTCTACCCTGCGTTTTGGTGAAATATGGCACTTTTTTGAGCAACAATTAGAATACCCTGTTGCTGTGTTAGACGAAAGCTACTTTAACCGAGTTGATCTTTCCAAATACGACGTGCTGATCCTACCGGACGGACGTGGTTACGGCAGTTTTCTTAAAGAGGATATGACGAAAAAAATAACTGATTGGGTAAGTGCCGGTGGTAAGCTCATTGCAATGGGCGGCTCGATTGATGCGCTAGCAACCAATAAAAGTTTTAAAATAAAGAAAAAAGAAACCGAAAAAGATAGCACTGTAAATCTACAATCTTTTGATGTTTCCGAACGGGAGCGTATAAAATTCTCTATTACAGGTGCTATTTTCAAAACTACTGTTGACCCTACCAACCCTTTGGCCTATGGATATGATAATTCCTATTTTACACTAAAACTTGGCAACCGAAGCTATGACTATTTAGATGGTGGCTCTGCAGTATATCTTACAGAAGGCCAAAACAAACCCATCTCCGGTTTTGCAGGTAGTGAAGCCGTTAAGCAAATCAATGAGAGTTTGGTATTTGGAACACAGCAAATGGGCAGTGGGAAAGTCATTTATATGGTAGATAATCCACTGTTCAGGGGCTTCTGGGAGAACGGTAAATTATTCTTTGCCAATGCATTATTTATGGTAAACTAAAATGCAACATATATGAAAGAATACAAAGTTGAAACCCTTATTTATTACAGTAAAATTACGCTAGATACCAAGCATATTGCAAATTCATCAAAAGCGGAAATACAGGAAAAACTGAATGACTATGCAAAAGATGGGTGGCGTTTGGCTTCTACGGATGCTACCAATTTTGGTGCTGCCGTATATATCTACTTGTATTTTGATCGGTAGGGTTTTAGCACAGATGTGATTACTCATTATCTATTACAAGGGATTCAGTGAGTTACCTTATCAAAAACCCGCTTATCTTGCCAACAAATTTGAAGTTGTGTCGTTCTATTATCCATTGATAATCCCATGGATGAACGATGTAAAACCAAACTGGTATGGCGAACAATCAAGAACATATAGTCAAGCTTTTAGAAAAACTAGAGCTATTATTAAAAAAACAAGAGGGCTTTAATGCAGAGGTTAATGAACTAAAGAAGGATATTTTAAAATTACGAAATAGCCCTTTAGAGGAAGTAGATACACCCATTGAAGCCATAAGCGAAGAGAATCAACCAAAAGAGATTACAGTAGAAATACAAAAGCCAGTTGATTTTACTGCTAGTCCAATTGAAAAAGAAGGACCTATTCCAGCTCAAAAACAGGCTGCTATCCCTAAAAAAGGAAAATCAAACATTGAGAAATTTATTGGTGAAAACCTTATCAATAAAATTGGTATTCTTATTACTATTATTGGTGTGGTCATCGGTGCTAAATATTCCATAGAAAACAATCTTATAAGTCCGCTGACCCGAATTATTCTTGGTTATGCCCTTGGATTGGGACTTATAGGTTTCGGTATAAAGCTAAAAGTTAAATACACCAGTTATAGTGCTGTCTTGGTTAGTGGAGCTTTGGCCATCATGTACTTTATAACCTTTGCGGGTTATAGTTTTTACGAGCTCTTTCCTCAAGTTTTCGCATTTGGACTCATGTTATTGATTACCGTTTTTGGAGTCGTTGCATCCCTAAACTACAACAAGCAAATAATTGCCCATATAGGACTGGTGGGTGCCTATGCCGTCCCCTTTTTATTGAGCAACGATTCAGGCAACATAACAATTCTATTTAGTTATATCGCTATCATTAACCTTGGTATTCTTTTCATTTCGCTTAAAAAGTATTGGAAGGCACTGTATTATGTCTCATTCGCCTTTACTTGGTTGAGTTATTTGGTTTGGCGTGTCTTCTCCTATTCAACGGCTAATCATTATCAACTGGCGCTGCTCTTCCTAGCACTATTTTTCCTCATATTTTATGCGACGTTCTTAGGTTATAAATTGATTAAATCGGAAAAATTTAAGATATCAGATGTATTTATGCTCTTGCTAAATTCTTTTATTTTTTATGCTTTAGGATTCAGTTTACTCGAAGAACACGAATCAGGACAACACCTGTTAGGCGTATTTACCTTAGCCAATGCCGTTGTACATTTTGGGGTAACTACGATGATTTACAAAAAGAAGCTTGCAGACAAAAACTTGTTTTATTTGGCTGCTGGTTTGGTACTAACCTTTATCACTATTGCCATACCTGTACAATTGGATGGAAATTGGGTTACCCTATTATGGATGGCAGAGGCCGCTTTGCTGTTCTGGATTGGTAGGTCTAAACAGGTAAAGGCATACGAATATATGTCCTACCCGTTAATGATTTTGGCTTTCTTTAGCTTAATCCATGACTGGGGAAACAGCTACAATTCAGGGTATTATTCTGATGATTTCACTCCATTGAGAACAATTTTGAATAGTACCTTCTTAACAGGTATATTGTTTCTGGCTGCTTTTGGCTTCATTAACTGGGTTCAAAACAAGTATGTTTTAGTTTCAGCCAATGGCAAGAAAAGTGTTATCTCCAAAATTATGGTATTCACCATACCAAGCATCTTACTCTTTGTACTTTTCAGTACGTTCTATATGGAACTGGAATACTACTTTTCAAAATTGTTCTGGGCATCGGAAATAGCGATTCAGGATGCGGATGGTTATGATATGACCAACCATAATTACGATATAAACGATTTTAAAAGCATTTGGCTCATTAGCTATAGTTTATTGTTTGTTAGCCTATTAAGCCTTGTAAATAGTCTGAAGCTAAAAAACAGGGTGCTAGGCATTGTCACTTTGGTTTTGGCGATTATGGCCGGATTGGTATTTCTAGCAGGCGGACTTTACACCCTTAGCGAGCTCAGAGAAAGTTACCTCCACGGTACGTTGAACGAGTATTACAACATCACAAATTATAATATCTGGATTCGCTATGTGGCATTCACCTTTTTTGCTTTGTTGGTTTTCTCCATTCATAAATTAATACGACAAGATTTTCTGCGCATCAATTTCAAAATACCATTTGAGCTGCTAGTACACACCAGTATTTTATGGATAGTTAGTAGCGAACTTATCAATTGGATGGCTATTTCGGAATTTGACCAATCTTATAAACTAGGGCTGAGTATCCTTTGGGGCGTATATGCCTTACTTTTAATTATACTTGGTATTTGGAAGAACAAGAAGTATCTACGTATTTCCGCCATTGTGCTTTTTGGTGTTACCTTGGTTAAACTGTTCTTTTACGATATCGCATCGCTTAATGGTATTTCAAAAACCATCGTATTTGTATCCTTAGGTCTATTACTTTTGATTATCTCCTTCCTATACAACAAATACAAACATAAAATTACTGACGAAAATGAAGCGTAAATCTATATCTCTATTCTTACTACTTTGCCCTTTGGCACTTTTAGCCCAGCTGAAGGAGTACAAGGTTCAAATCCCACTCAGTGCGGTAAGTGATACTTGGCATACCGTAACACTTCCAACATCGGTTTTTGATGAGGTAAATGACGATTTCTCGGATATCAGAATATACGGTATCACCGCAAAGGACACGATAGAAGTGCCTTATGTATTGCATTCCTCTGGTCCAACAGGTATAGCGTCTGCACTAGAATTTGAGCTAATCAACAGCACCTCAAACACAAGCGGTTATTTTTACACGTATGCGGTTCCAGTTAACAAACCTATTAATGCGATAGCGCTTTCTTTTGAAAATAAAAATTTTGATTGGAACGTAACCTTAGAAGGAAGTCAAAATCAAAAACAGTGGTTTACGATTCTGGAAGACTATAGGATATTGTCCATCCAAAACAAGCAAACTAACTATACATTTACGGAACTTACTTTTCCAGATGCCCAGTACACCTATTACAGAATCCATATAAAAACTGATGCTGTTCCCAAATTAAAATCCTCAAGTATACTCCTAAACAAGAGCGTTCCTGCAACATTTGTAGATTACAATACGGAAGACATCAGCATATCCCAAAAAGGAAAAACCACCAGCATTGATGTAAATCTGAAAGGCCGTTTCCCTACCACCTATTTGAAAGTGAACATAAAAGACGATTATGACTTTTATAGGCCCATTTCGGTTTCTTATGTAATTGATAGCGCAAAAACCGAGAAGGGATGGAAATACAGTTACCAGAATTTATTTACGGGTACCTTAACTTCATTAGAAAAAAAAGGTTTTTCATTTAAAAACACTATGCTAGGCAAGGTTCGCATCAGCATACAAAATTATGACAATCCTTCCTTAAAAATTGAATCCGTAAATCTAAAAGGATATTCCTATGAATTGATAGGACGTTTTACCGAGCCGGCTAAGTACTATTTGACCTATGGTAATCCCAGTGCCTACGCTCCTAAATATGATCTACAACAAACTGGTTTTGAGCTGCCTGAAAATAGTACTTCCCTTGCACTTGGAAAGGTAGAAAATATTGAAAAGCCTACTACTGCCAAACAAGCTCCTCTTTTTGAAAACAAGTTGTGGTTATGGGGCATAATGGGACTTATAATTTTGGTATTGGGTGGCGCTACCTTAAAAATGATGAAGGAGAAAGGGTAAATTAAATATTAGACAACATAATAATTTCGTAAAGGAATAGTCACCTTTTAATGAAAAATGAAATCAACAATAAAACAACCTAGAGTTGTCACTCAAATCGTAGCAACCCAAAGAAATCGGGCTGGTGAAAATCCGGTCGCTCTGTACTCACCGGACTCCAGGTAAGGTAGTGTGGTTGCATGGTATCATCGCCACATTTATAAAAATTTGCATTGGCCGTCAACTGTGCCAATTGAAGCCCTTGATGATGAATAAAGACCGATTTGGGAATAACCACGGTCATTTCCCATGAATGATTCCCGCTTTTTTCTTCAAACATTTTATTTCCGAGAGATGATGCTATTTGTATTTCATTTTCTATCACCTCTTCTGGTACAAACACTCGCTCATTTCTACCAGGTCCATAAGCCAATTGAACTGTACCAATACAATTAAACTCAAAATTATAATAATTCCCAGTTTGGTCAGGATCAACAAAAAATTCTACGCAACTATCCCTATGCGTAGCCGAATTGGTTTCAGTCTGTTGCGCTAAAATATGATTCTCGTTTACATAGAACTTTAACCATATTTGGTCGTTGTCATGGGCAATTCTGAATTTGACATCAGGGGCATAGGAAAAAGTATCCCAATTTACCATGGGTATACCCTGTAGTTGTGTGTCTTTTTCGAGTATTACACCTATTTCTTTAATAGTACTGGAAGTAGGAGCGCTGATTTGTTTTACGAGCAGTTCTTTTTTCATATGGGTTTAGAAAAACAGTGTGAAAACGTAAAAATCAATACCATCGTCAAGAGACTGCGACCGATAGTTTGTTTAAAATATTTTAGTGGTTTCCTAGTAAAAATAGTGTTCAAAGCTAACAGACTGACTTAAAGTACATATTTTCTTTTACTGCAACACTAAACGATTGCTTATTGTAGAAGTACTTGAATTAAGATAGATTAGAATGTGTTTGAGCCTTTTGGCCTTCATTTCCCCTCCTAAAGCGCTATACCTCAAATAAAAATGGATGACAAATTCTCATTGGACTGTGCTTCATAAGCTAAAAATACACTTCTAACTATCGTTTTTTAAGAAACTGGTTCCCCATACAAATCAAAATCCGCTGCCTCAGTGATTTTTATATCCACGAATTCACCCTGTTTTACGTAATGCTTTGCAGCATCTATCAAAACCTCATTGTCAACATCAGGAGAATCAAATTCTGTCCTACCCACAAAATAGTTACCCTCTTTACGATCAATAATACAACGGAAGGTCTGTCCTATTTTTTGTTGGTTTAGTTCCCATGAAATTTGCGATTGTAATTCCATAATCTCGTTGGCGCGCTCCTGTTTCACATCCTCAGGAATATTATCCTCCAAGTTATAAGCATGGGTATTTTCTTCATGACTATAGGTAAAACAACCCAAACGCTCAAAACGCATTTCCTCTACCCATTGTTTTAAGGTCTGGAAATCTTCCTCGGTCTCACCAGGGTAACCAACAATCAAGGTAGTACGAATGGTCATATTAGGTACAGCAGCCCTAAAATCCTGTAATAATTTTGTGGTCTTTGCTTGTGTGGTTCCGCGTCGCATACTTTTAAGTATGCTATCCGCTATATGCTGTAAAGGAATGTCTAGATAATTACAGACCTTGGGCTCACGGTTCATCACATCCAACACATCCATTGGAAATCCTGTTGGGAAGGCATAGTGCAAACGTATCCATTCTATACCATCTACCTTAACCAAGTTATCAAGTAATTCAGCAAGATTCCGTTTTTTGTAAAGATCCAACCCGTAATAGGTAAGGTCTTGTGCTATTAAAACCAGCTCTTTTACCCCTTTTGCAGCAAGTTTTTCGGCTTCGGTAACTAAATCTTCAATTGGTTTACTTTTATGTTTACCGCGCATCAAGGGGATGGCGCAAAACGAACAAGGTCGGTCACAACCTTCCGCAATTTTCAGATAAGCATAATTTTTCGGCGTTGTGGTTAAACGCTCCCCAATAAGCTCATGCTTATAATCTGCTCCTAATGCTTTTAAAAGGCTAGGTAGTTCACTGGTACCAAAGTATTCATCTACATTTGGAATCTCCTTTTGTAAATCTGGCTTATATCGCTCACTCAGACAACCGGTGACAAAAACCTTATCTACAGTGCCAGCTTCCTTCTTCTGTACATACTCCAAAATCGTATTTATGCTCTCTTCCTTTGCATTGGCAATAAACCCACAGGTATTGATTACAACCACATTGCCTTCCTCCTCATGCACCACATCTTTATTGTTGGCTTTCAATTGGCCCATCAGTACTTCAGAATCGTAGACATTCTTGCTACAACCTAGCGTTACTACGTTGATTTTGTTCTTCTTAAGTGATTTTGTACGCATAGCTTTTTTTATGGGAACGGATTACCGTTTAAGGAGGTGCAAAAATACAATATGACTACCGAACAAGGCCTATTTCACACGATTTCTTTGATTTATACGTTAAACCATAAGGGCCATTAGGTGTCCAACACTAAAACTATAGTTATGAAAAATACAACACCTGTGTTTTTATTGATTATCGGCCTACTATCCATAGCCTGTTCCACTGATGCTGATACTGCAATCCAAGATGATTTTATTAGCGAACAAACAGCTACAAACCTGTATTTTCCACCATTAAATTCTACCGAATGGGAGACCACGACCTTGAATGAACTAAAATGGGACGAGGTTGCCGCTCAAGCATTATATACGTTCTTAGAAGAAAAAAACACAAAAGCTTTCATAGTGCTAAAAAACGGAAGAATAGCCGTGGAATGGTATGAAACGGATTTTACCCAGGACTCTCCATGGTATTGGGCATCGGCAGGAAAAACATTGACCTCGTTTACCACAGGAATCGCTCAAGAGGAAGGCTTTTTAGCATTGACGGATAAAAGTTCCGATTACTTGGGTGAAGGTTGGACATCACTCACCCCAGCAAAAGAGGGTTTGATTACCGTTTGGAACCAACTGTGCATGACTACTGGAATGGATGATACCCAAGGGGATTGTAAAACACCAGAATGTCTTACCTATATAACAGATGCAGGAACACGTTGGTCTTACCATAACGCGCCGTATACCTTATTACAAGATGTGATTAGCAATGCGTCAAATACTGATTTCCACACCTATTTTGATTCTAAATTAAGAGACCGGATTGGAATGACCGGCCAGTGGGTTTCTACCAATGGCTCCAATAATGTGTATTGGAGTACAGCGCGCAGTATGGCGCGGTTTGGACTCTTAAACCTGAACAATGGGGTCTGGGATGAAACGACACTATTAGGAGATACTGATTATTTAGAGCGTATGAAAAATACTTCTCAAGACTTAAATAAATCCTATGGATATCTATGGTGGTTAAATGGTAAAGAAAGTGCTATGATACCGCAATCCCAAGTTGTTTTTGATACACCATTAATGTCTAATGCTCCCGAAGATTTATATGCGGGACTAGGGAAAAACGACCAAAAACTATACATCGTTCCCAGTCAAAATTTGGTAGTTGTAAGAATGGGAGAAGATACTGGTGTTGCCACATTGGGGCCTTCCAGTTTTGATAATGAGTTATGGGGGTTGATAAATTCAATCATTGATTAGATATTAGGAAAATTACCCCAACGCGCTTGTAAGCAACAAATCAATATCGTAAACGTAGATTCTTGCTATTCTATTGATATCCCATAGGCATTTTCCTATTCTTAAAGGCCTTTTCATAAGCCGCTCCCAATCGCAGCAGTTCGGCTTCTTTCAGCTGTTTTGCAATAAAGGTGAGGCTTATAGGTTCTCCAGAATTTTTATAGCCCATGGGCACCGTCAACGCTGGATATTTGGCGACAGCAGCATAACCAGCATGGTAGTTATTAATGGATAGCACGGCATCCAAATCCTCTGTGTCCAGTACGGTATCAAAGAATGTGCGCCCGCTATTTTCCAACCGATGTTTTATCTCCTCCAAGCCTTTTGCACTTGTGCTATCGGCCAAAATACCATGGAACAAAGCTTGTCCGTATGGAATTCTTATCAGCGAGTCGGTAGCATTGAAAGCTACGGCATCCACAATATTCTTAATGTTGACCTTGTTAGCATCGGTCTTGGTTTCAAGATACTTGGGCAAATCGTTACGCATATCTATATTAAGAATACTCAGAAACCCTTCCATGGAAATTTCTGGCGGTGTAAATTCGATAATTTTGGCTCCCAAGGCTCGCATACGTTCTATGGTAGCCTTATAGATCGAGTCACTTTCTAGTAATGTTGAAAAAGCACCAAGGCGCATTTCCGTGAAGTCTTTAGGGTGTAAGCCAGCGGACAATATCCCCGGAAATTGATTATTGACAGACGTAATATCTGCCACATCATAACCCATCATTGCAGACAACAAAATAGCATTGTCCGTTATATTTTTAGTCATAGGTCCTGGTGTATCTAAAGTGCTAGAAATAGGCACGATTCCCGAGCGACTCAACAAACCAATAGTAGGCTTTAACCCTACCACCGAATTTTGACTACTGGGCGATAAGATAGAACCCGAAGTTTCTGTTCCCACGGCCGCAACTGCATAATTGGCTGCTACCGAAGTTCCACTACCAGAACTGGAACCACCAGTTTCAAACACACCTCTACCATAGGGGTTCATGGTCTGGCCACCAACCGCGCTATAGCCCACGGGACAACCAGAGCATAAAAAATAGGCCCATTCGCTTAAGTTTACCTTGCCAAGTATCAAAGCTCCTTTTTCCTTTAACTGCGTTACGATAAAGGCATCTTCCACTTCGTTATTGAGTAAGGCAACAGAGCCTGCCGTGGTATTCATCCCTTTAGTATTGATGTTATCCTTTAATAGAATAGGCATCCCGTAAACAGGATGTCGAGACTTCGGTGCGGTGCCATTTTTAATCAGTACGTCCAAAACTCTCGCTTCCTCAAGGACATTCTTGTTTAGCGCTAGTATTGTGTTTAGGGTTGTTTTATTATTTAGTTCGTATTCATAGATGCGATACAAGTAAAACAGCACCAAATTCTCATAGGTTAACAAACCATCCTTTATACTTTTTTGAAGCACAAAAATATTTTGCTCTAAAATCAAGGGTTTTAAGGCCTGATACGTTTCCTCGGTCATTTTTGAAACGGCATCATACAAGGGCAAAAAGACATCGTTCTTGTCCAAAACCTTGGACTGTATTAAACGATACCGCATGCGTTTTGTTTCATGATCGGCATTCGCGGCTACATCTGCTACATCGTCATACGGCTCCCAAATACGAAGCTTCTCAACCGTTTCCTTTGCACCTTGGTTACAAGATGCCATTACAACACAAAATAGCACTAGCAACAACTTCCTCATTGCTATTCTTTTTTAGAATTTTTCATTTTTTTCCAAACCTTAATGTTCCTCTGATTCATTCTTACAAACTCATCTTTTCCTAAGGATGCTGAAATATCCCTAGATTTTGTGGCGGATAAAACAGCGGTTGTATACCTCCCTAATTCAGCTTGCAACAAAGATTTTATACGGTAAAAATAGTAGGTCTCTCCGCCTAGCTCCAAGGCTTTGTTTACGTATTCTAAGGCTTCAGAAGTTTTGATACCCTGTTCTTGATAATAGCGAGCTATTTCATAATAGGTTTGCGGTGTAGGATCATTATCCAGCTTTTCCTGAATCTGCTTTTCCATGACCAAATAGGTGTCCACCACTATGGGTACCGTTATTTTAGTATGGGCCCATTGCCAATTCATGTTGGCAGCGTTATGCGTAATTCCGTCAAAAAAGATCATAAAATTCTCTTGAAAACTTAAGACTTTGGATGGTATGACAGCTACCCGTAGTGCGTCTTCAGAAGGGTCATATGCTGTTCTACCATCTCCCCAATGGGTCGTATTTTTATGAAAAACGATTTGCCATTCCTTCTCGGTCGGAAAAGCATAGAGCGCATAGGTTCCTTTTGGAAGCATATTTCCTAAAACACTGACATCCGTATCAAATGTAAGCTTGGTGGCTTCATTGGCACCAACCCTCCAAATACGACCATAAGGCACTAAACCGGGAAGGCCATCGAAATCATTTCCGAAGATTAGCCGTCCCTTGACCGCTGGTCTTGAATATTCAATATTAATTTTTGATAAACCTATTTGCTGCTCAATTTTAGCAAAAGGACTCGCTTTGGGATGTTCCAATTGTGCCCAAGAACCAATGGAAACACAATAAATTAAAAAAAATTGTATCGTTTTCAACCTTTTAGTGTAAAGAAAGAATCTACAAATTCGTACTTATTAAATACTTGTAAATCTTCTATGCCTTCACCTACTCCAATGTATTTTACAGGAATCTGAAATTGATCGGAGATTCCTATAACAACCCCACCTTTTGCAGTCCCGTCCAATTTTGTAACCGCTAAAGCAGTCACTTCGGTAGCTTTGGTAAATTGCTTTGCCTGTTCAAAAGCATTTTGCCCTGTAGAGCCATCCAATACCAGCAATACCTCATGTGGCGTACCTTCTACTACCTTTTGCATTACCCGTTTTACCTTAGTAAGCTCGTTCATCAAGTTTACTTTGTTGTGCAAACGTCCGGCTGTATCTATAATAACCACATCAGCATCTTGGGTTAGAGCAGAACTAAGCGTATCAAAAGCGACC
Source organism: uncultured Maribacter sp. (assembly GCA_964569345.1). Taxonomy (GTDB): domain Bacteria; phylum Bacteroidota; class Bacteroidia; order Flavobacteriales; family Flavobacteriaceae; genus Maribacter. Next base: position 25,001 of record CAZMUV010000006.1, read on the forward strand.
GAAGCTGGATCACTACCCATTTGTTGTTTAACTATAGGTACCCCAACGCGATCCGCCCAAACTTGTAACTGATCTATAGCAGCTGCCCTAAAGGTATCTGCAGCTCCTAAAACTACCTTATAGCCTTGTTTTTTTAATTGAAAGGCCAACTTACCTATCGTTGTTGTTTTACCAGCACCATTAACGCCTACAACCATAATCACATATGGCTTTTTATCCTTTGGAATGTGAATCTCTGTAGCATCACCGGTATGAGTTTCGGATAGTAGACCTGCTATTTCTTCTCGTAAAATTCCATTAAGCTCGTCCGTACCCATATATTTATCTTTGGCAACTCGGGCTTCAATACGCTCAATAATCTTTAAAGTGGTATCCACACCAACATCGGATGAAACAAGGACTTCTTCCAGATTATCCAGCACATCATCATCTACCTTGGATTTTCCTGCAACCGCCTTACCAAGCTTAGAAAAGAAGCTTGTTTTGGTCTTTTCCAATCCTTTATCCAAACTTTCCTTCTTCTCAGAAGAAAAAATCTTTTTAAATAAACTCATTTTAGTATCGAATAGTTACTCAAATATAAAACTTAAAAAGCCCCTTTCGTAAGAAAGAGGCTTAATAACGTTTTAAAAAAGTTGTATTATTTCTTTGCAATCCAGGCATCTACCATATCTGGAGCCATAACCGACTCAACAAATACGTAAGCACCACTTTTTGGTGACTTTACCATCTTAATTGCTTTTGTTAATCTTTTAGAGCTTGTCTGTAAACTTGCTACGGTCTTCTTTGCCATGACTAATTATCTTTTATTGTCACTTCCGCTAGGGCGGAAATCAATTTATTTAATTTCTTTATGAACTGTCATTCTCTTAAGAATAGGATTGAATTTTTTAATTTCCATCCTTTCGGGAGTGTTCTTCTTGTTCTTGGTAGTAATATACCTGGACGTTCCAGCTTGTCCCGATTCTTTGTGCTCGGTACATTCTAAAATCACTTGTATTCTGTTGCCTCTTTTTGCCATCGTAATCTATAATTTTCGGGATTATTTTACTAACCCTTTAGCTTTTGCTTCTTTCAATACAGCTGAAATACCTTTCTTGTTGATACTTTTTAAAGCTCTTGCAGAAACTTTTAAAGTAACCCAACGGTCTTCTTCCGGAATGTAAAATCTCTTTTTAGAAAGATTTACATCAAATCTTCTTCTGGTCTTATTGATAGAGAAGGAAACGTTGTTTCCGAACATTGCTCTCTTTCCGGTAATCTCACAAACTTTAGACATTGTGTCGAATTTTTCTTTTAAACAGGGTGCAAATTTATATCATTTTTATCTTACAGCCAACATTCTACTTCACATTTTTAAAATTTCTTTTTGAAGCAACTCAAAGGCCTTGTTTACAGACTTTTGAACAATACGTTCTCTATGCGTACCCATTTGAAATTTTTCTGCAAATACACCTTTTGGCGAAGCTATGGCAATACACACGGTTCCTACCGCAGCATCTGAGTCTCCCTTGGCAGGACCGGCATTACCCGTTGTAGCAATCGCAAAATCGGTTTTCAATAGCTCCTGTACTCCAGAAGCCATAGCCACGGCCACCTGCTCACTTACAACAGAGTACTGGGCTATTATTTTTTCAGGTACCTTCAGCACCTTTATTTTAGTTTCTGTCGCATAGCTTATCACACTGCCTTTAAAGTAGGCAGATGCTCCAGGAATAGCCGTAAGCAGTGCTGCAATCCTACCTCCTGTAAAGCTCTCAGCAGTAGCCAAGGTTAGACCCTTCTCTTTTAGTAGTTTAGCTACTAACTCCTCTAAAGTTTCTTCATCTTCAGTGCCATATACAATAGCTCCGAGGAGCGGAAGTAATTTTTTATGCTCTGCTTCTATGGTCTCCATTAAAACATTATAATCAGGACCCTTTGCAGTCATTCGCAACCTTACCTTTCCTAAGTTTGGCAAATAGGCTAGTTTGACAAACGGAGGCAATTCGTCCTCCCAAGTTTCAATTTTCTGTGCAATGGCGCTTTCTCCTAATCCGTATGTAACAATAGTTCTGTGAATAATATGGGGCCGTTCGTAAAATGCCGCCAATTTGGGCAACACTTCAGCCATCATTAAGTTTTTCATCTCAAAAGGAACGCCGGGTAGGGAAATAAAGGTAGTATCGTCCTCATGAATCCACATTCCAGGAGCAGTACCATGTGCATTATGAAGTACTTCTGCGGTACTGGGCAAAAGCGCCTGCTTTCGATTTAAATCAGATATCGGGGTTGCTATATGCTTAGCAAAAAGCATTTCTACATGCGCTAGAACATTTTTATTCTCAATCAGTACGTCATTAAAGAAAGTACAAAACGTATGTTTGGTAATATCATCCTTGGTAGGTCCTAAACCTCCAGTAACGATAACAATATCAACCTTTAATTTTGCATTAGCTAAAGCACTGAGGATGTGTTCTTTTTCGTCTTGAACCGAAGTAATCTGATAAACAGAAATACCTATTTTATTAAGTTCTTTAGCGATAAATGCAGAATTCGTATCCACAATCTGACCAATGAGAATCTCATCACCGATTGTAATTATTTCTGCTAGCATTAGCAGTCAAAATCATTTTTCAACTCAGAAACTACCTGATGGATATCTGCGCTAAGTAGTGGGAAGATTCGTTTGATTTCTTCCATATTAGATTCGCTTTTACCAAGTGTTTCCATCTCTAAGGCCGCAGCACGGGTTTGCTCCATTCCCAACAAATCTACATTGGGCTTTATTTTATGCGCCAACTGATACACTTGATGATAATCATCCTCAGCCAAAGCCTTTTCTAAAGCCAATAAATCTTCTGGAACTTCTTCAAGAAAAACAGAAACCACAGAATTTATAAAATCCTGATCCCCCTCTGCCATCTCATTAATTTTATCAAGACTATAAATCATTATTTAATTCTTACGTTAAAAAGTTCCTTGTTTTCTAAACTGCCGGAAAGATAGTCATTTGCTGCTACTTTCCCAACACCGGCAGGCGTACCCGTAAAAAGCACGTCTCCTTTCTTCAACATAAAAAAGGTAGAGACATAAGCAATGAGCTCATCTATTTTCCAGAGCATAAGACCTGTATTTCCAGATTGCACAATCTCGTTATTCTTTTTAAGATTAAAACTAAGGTCGTTCAAATCTTTAAAATTGGTTTTAGGCAACCATTCCCCAATAACAGCCGCACCATCAAAACCCTTGGCTTTTTCCCATGGCAAACCCTTTTCCTTCAAGGTAGTTTGTAAATCCCGTGCAGTAAAATCAATTCCCAAACCAATTTCATCATAATAGGTATGTGCAAAAGATGCCTTTATGTGCTTACCTACTTTTTTGATTTTGACCAAAACCTCCACTTCATAATGGACATCATTAGAAAACTCTGGAATGTAAAAATCCTGTTCTTTAGGCAGCACTGAAGAGTCCGGCTTTATAAACACAACGGGTTCCGTAGGTTTTTCATTTTTGAGTTCTGCAATATGGTCGGTATAATTTCTACCTATACAAATGATTTTCATCTCTCTTTTCTACTTTTTGGATATTTTAATACTAACGGTAGGTATCAAATTTTCTTTATTTTCCTTTAATTAAATAGCGAAGTCCAACCATGATCCTAGGACGTAATCCATGGTTCTATAATTTTTATTTTTTTGACACTCCACAACAAAAGTGAGTACAAAACGGTCTTGTACTACTTTATTTTCACTAAAAGAATTAAGAACTCGGGAATAGCATAAACTTTATGCTTCTAACACCTCGTCTAACTCAATTTAGTGTTTAGCTTGCTAAGTTTGATTTGTGTTAATACTTTTTTTGTATACAAGGGGAAATCGGCATTGAGTATCCAACCAAAATATCCAGGTTCCTTTTCTAGAACATCATGTACTTTCTTTCCTTTGTGTTTTCCGAAGGAAAAGATTTCATCGCCATGCTCATCCAGGGCTATAAAACCGGCAAAATCTACCGATTGCTTTCTTCTTGAAAATTCCGATAATTTCTTAATGTTATTTTCCAGTTCGGGATACGTGTCCAACTGTGAAAGCAAGACCTCGTACGTAGCATTGGTATCCGCGGCTGCACTATGAGCATCAGTCAAATCCTTATCGCAATAAAATTTATACGCAGCTCCTAGGGTACGTTTTTCCATTTTATGAAAAATGGTCTGAACATCTACAGAAACGGTATGCTTCATGTCAAAATCGATTCCAACACGTAAAAGCTCCTCTGCCAACAAGGGAATATCGAAGCGATCAGAATTGAATCCACCCAAATCGGCATCCTTTATAATTTGGTAAATTTCCTTTGAAAGGTCTTTAAACGTGGGTTCGTTGGCCACCTTTTCGTTGGATATACCATGAATTGCTATTACTTCATCAGGTATAATCATTTCAGGATTAACGAGCCATGTTTTGCTTTCCTTGTTGCCATTAGGAAAAACCTTAAGTATCGCAATTTCTACTATACGATCCTTAGCTACATTAGTACCTGTAGTTTCTAAATCAAAAAAACAAATCGGTCTGGTAAGTTTTAATTCCATCTTTGGGACTTTTAACAAAGATAGGATTTAACTAGTTTTTAAAAAGCGAAGCGGTGCTTAATTCTCAAAATCTGTAAAGTGTGACTATATTTCTCTGTTCGGATCCCAAGCTTCAAGATAATCTGCTACTGCCTTTGCAAACATACTCCCCAACGCTCCATTCACTACCCGATGGTCGTAACTGTGAGATAGATACATTTTACTACGGATACCAATAAAATCCCCTTCATTGGTCTCTATCACAGAAGGAATCTTTCGAATGGCACCAAGTGCCATAATACCCACCTGTGGTTGATTGATTATCGGTGTACCAAAAACGCTTCCAAATGTACCTACGTTGGTTACCGTATAGGTACCCTCTTGAACCTCATCTGGTTTAAGGGCATTATTACGAGAACGAAGCGCTAAATCATTGACGACTTTTGCCATTCCTACCAAGTTTAACTGATCCGCATTCTTTATAACAGGCACAATTAGATTACCGTCCGGAAGGGCTGCAGCCATTCCAATATTGATATTCTTTTTCTTAACAACCGAATCGCCACTAACCGAAATATTCATCATTGGATATTTCTTTAAAGCTTTCGCAATAGCCTCCATAAAAATGGGTGTAAACGTTAGCTTTTCACCTTCTTGTTTTTCAAAGGCAGCTTTCATCTTCGTTCTCCAGTTTACAATATTGGTCACATCTACTTCTATAAAACTTTGCACGTGCGCTGATGTAGCCACGCTATCCACCATATGCTTGGCAACAAGTTTGCCCATACGGGTCATTGCAATGACTTCGTCTCCTTGGGAAACTTTTACAGGAGCTTGCATTGGTTTTTCTTTAACCTCAACTGTTTTTTCAACAACTGGAGCAACCGCTTGCTTCATCTCAGCAACCTGCTCTGGAACTTTGGCAGATGTTACAGAGATAGTGCCCTTATGCTTCACATACTCCAAAATATCGTTCTTGGTTACACGACCATCTTTTCCTGTGCCTGCAATACCTTCCAACGCATCAAAAGAAACTCCTTCTTCTTTGGCAATATTTTTCACCAACGGGGAATAAAAACGTTCCGAGCTCGAATAATCTGGCGTGGGAATCCCTACCCTATCCTTGGCAGACAAAGCTTTTTCTGCGGCTGCGACCATTTCTTCTTCCACAGCAGTATCTTCCGGGGCTATTTCGGCATTACTACGAGCTGCCGATTCCTCTTGGCTACCGGCAATTTCAATAATAGCAACGGTTTCACCAACCTTTATAATATCGTCAATAGCGAAACACTTTTCAATCAAAACACCATCCACTTCGCTTGGCACCTCACTATCGACCTTGTCGGTAGCAATTTCAAAAATTGCCTCGTCCATTTCAATAGTATCCCCAACCTCCTTCAACCAAGATGTCAATGTTGCCTCTGCAACACTTTCTCCCATTCGCGGTAGTTTCAATTCAAATTTTGACATATCGATAATTTATAAGTGCTTTTATTCGTATTTTTTGCAAAAATAGTAAATATCAAGGGTATTTACTGATTTTGCGTCAATAATATAATACTCAATTTGTTCTAAAAGAACCCTCAAAAGGCACTCTGTTCAAAATACTCCTGCCCAAAGTAACCTCGTCTGCATATTCCAGCTCATCGCCCACGGCAATGCCCCTTGCAATGGTAGAGGTATGTATTTCCAGGCCTTCTATCTGCTTAAAAATATAAAAGTTAGTGGTATCCCCTTCCATTGTAGAACTTAACGCAAATATGAGTTCGTTTATTTCGCCTTGCTTTACTTTAGTAACCAAGGATGTAATAGTCAACTCCTGCGGTCCAACACCCTCCATAGGAGATATTTTTCCACCTAAGACATGGTACTTGCCTCTATACTGACCTGTATTTTCTATGGCCATAACATCCCGAATATCCTCTACCACACACACTAAAGAACCATCCCTCTTGGGATTCGCACAGATTTCGCACAGCTCCGTATCCGAAATATTATGACAATTACTACAAAACCGCACCGTAGTCCTTAATTGCGTAAGTGCATTAGATAGTTGTTCGGTCCGCTGCTCAGATTGTTTTAATAAATGCAACACCAAACGCAAGGCCGTACGCTTGCCAATTCCTGGCAACTGTGACATTTCGTAAACTGCATTTTCCAATAATTTAGAAGAAAACTCCATGCATTTAAGTTTGCCGTAAAATTACGGACTATTTTTACTTTTTGTACTTTGACTTAAAATAATTTCGAATGACCTCCATCAATATCCTACTCCTAATAGGTGGCTACTTTGCCGTATTATTACTAATCTCATATTTTACAGGAAAAAACGATTCTAACGAAGACTTTTTTAAAGCAGGAAAACAATCGCCATGGTACTTGGTAGCCTTTGGTATGGTTGGCGCTTCGCTTTCTGGTGTTACCTTTATTTCGGTTCCAGGATGGGTAGATAGTTCGCAGTTTAGCTACTTGCAAGTGGTTTTTGGTTATTTCTTAGGCTATTTGATTACCGCGTATGTGCTGCTTCCTATTTATTATAAACAGAACGTAACCTCTATCTATCAATTTTTGGATGACCGTTTTGGATTTGTTAGTTATAAGGTAGGTGCTATCTCGTTTTTTATTTCCCGGGTTTTGGGTGCTGCTTTCCGACTGTTTTTAGTTGCTATCGTACTACAACAATTTGTATTTGATGCATGGAACGTACCCTATGAGATTACGGTTGCTCTATCCATTCTACTCATCTGGATATATACCTTTAAAGGAGGTATTAAAACTATAGTTTGGACCGATACCCTGCAAACACTCTTTATGCTGGTTTCCGTGGGATTATCTATTTATTTTATACTCAACAAGTTGGAATGGACCTTCGTCGACTTCCTAAAATCTCCTGAACTCGCTACCTACAGCAAAACTTTTTTTATAGATGATTTATTAGCTAAAAACCATTTATTAAAATCTTTCTTGGGAGGCATGTTCGTTACCATTTGCATGACAGGACTTGATCAGGATATGATGCAAAAAAACCTTACATGTAGAAATTTGAAAGATGCCCAAAAGAACATGGTATCCTTTAGCGTGGTTTTGGTTATTGTCACCTTTGTATTTATGTTGTTGGGTGCGCTCCTATTTATCTATGCTGAAAAATATCAGATAGCCATCCCACTTATGGACGGGCAACCTAAAACAGATCTTCTCTTCCCTGAAATTGCCCTGAATAGTGGTTTAGGCATGACAGTAGCCATCACCTTTATGCTTGGTCTTATAGCGGCAGCCTATAGTAGCGCCGATAGTGCGTTAACCTCCTTAACGACTTCATTTTGTATAGATTTTTTAGGCACTGAAAAGAAAACTAAACAGAAGGCCAAAACCATACGACAAAGAACACATATTGGTATGAGTGTATTGCTGGCATTAGTGGTCATCTCCTTTAAGTATATTTTAGATAGAAATGTAATAGACGGTCTCCTCACAGTAGCATCCTATACCTATGGCCCGTTATTGGGATTGTTTTCCTTTGGTATTTTTACAAAGCACCAGGTAAAGGATAAATATGTCTGGGTGGTTGCCCTACTGTCCGTAATTATTATTGTTATTCTTGGAAAACTACCGGCTGAATCCTTAGGCGGTTACGTAGTCGGATATGAACTTCTGCCCCTCAATGGCTTGTTGACCTTTATCGGACTTTGGTTGATACGAAGGAAGTAAATCATACTATTTGACTTCTGATTTTATAGGTACACGTATTACTTTTTTTGTCGTCTTTGACGAGATAAGGAATACGTTGTTTTGTCTGGATAAGTACCAAATAGATTACTTCACTTTGCTGCCTTATGACTTAAGCAAAGTGAAGTAGGTACATTTTGAGTTCGCTATCTTTTTAGCAATCCTCCTTTTAATCTAAATGCCTTCCAGGCGTATAAGGTGCCCCGGCAGCTTCTAATTTTGCTTCGTACTGCATTAATTCGGTTATATAGACCTTCATATCCATTTTAAAGGCCTTGAATTCGGTTTCTGCTATTTTGATGTTCTGTTGCTGTGTTTTTGTTGGTGTTATACGGGTACCCCAATGCCCATAGGCTACCGAGCCAGCTCTAGACATAATGGATGGTACCGTAGATTCATTGAATTTATTTTTAATGGAATTTCCGTACAAACGCTGTCTTAGTTTCCCTAATTTGGTTTCCAACCCTTTTAAACCAGAAAATACCTGTTCGTTCGCCTTTGGTGTTTCTAGCAATGCAGCCTTCATATAACGTAGTCGATTACTTGCCTCGCCAATCTTTGAACTGACTGCATACATATCCTTCAAAAGTAAGCTCGTGTTTTGTTGAAAAATCGCCACTTCGTCAAAATCGATACCAGACGGACTATTCGGCGTTGGTTTCAGGGTAAATTCCTGAGCGGTGCCCAATTGCTTTAAACTTCCATTTTGTCGTATATACAATTTTACACTATAGTTGCCAGGAGCAGCTAAAGGACCTTCATCCTCTCCGGCCCATGGCGGAACAAAGTCGGGCGTACTTAAATCAATTGGGTCTGGCGGGGATAATTTCAAGTCCCAACTCGTCCTATGCACCCCTTTTTCAGCATTCCCTTTAATCCATCGGATAGGCGTATTATTTTTATCACTGACCAAAAGCAAGGTTTGGGGTTTTTCGTCATCAGCTTCCTCTTGTAAGCGTTCCCAACCCGGAAACGGTATACTGGTATTACTTTCACTAGATTTCTTTTCAGCAGCCTTTCGTTTTTCTTCTAAAGTTTCCGGAACATCATCTAAATAATAAGTGAAAACAGCACCAAAAGGTGGGTTTTCGGTCGCGAAGCTAGTTGTTCCCTGCCCCGGCATGCCTTTGGCCTGCATGGGAACACTAGGTACATACCACCAAGCATCCCGAACAGGAAATAGTGCTGACGATTTATTTCCAATCGTCTTTGCTATATTCCGTAGCGGCGAGTAATCATCCAAAACATAAAAACCTCTGCCAAAAGTAGCGCCAACAAGATCATTGTCTCGTGGGTGTAGTTCCAAATCACGAAATGCAATCGTGGGTGCGCCTGCTCCTAGTTTTATCCAATTTGTACCTTTGTTTGGCGAAAAATAGATACCGTATTCGGTTCCGATAAACAATAAATTATCATCCACTGGGTCTTGTTTCAAAACCCATACGATAGTTCCTGCCGGCAAATCACCTATGATAGATTTCCAAGAACGACCGCGATCGGAACTCATAAAAACATACGGACTGTAATCGCCCAATTTGTGCGCATCCGCTATGGCAAACACCGTATTTTCATTATGATTTGATGCCTCAACATCATTAATAAAAACCCTAGCAGGAACTTTTGGGAGTGCAGTACTTTTTCGCCAGTTTTGTCCGCCATCTTCGCTAACATGAACAAGTCCATCGTCAGATCCCGTGTATAAAAGTCCTTCTACCAGTGGAGATTCTGATATTCCCGTTAGCGTGGCATATTTAGACATAGCACCCGTATCATATAAAGCATCTATACTCCATACTCGATCTATAGTCTCTAATTCATACCTATTCGTATTAGTCGTTAAATCTGAACTAATCGCTGTCCAAGAATCACCACGGTCTTCACTGCGCCAAAGTCGTTGAGATCCAAAGTAAAGTCGTTTGTGATTATGTGGACTTATGAGCAGTGGGCTATCCCAATTCCACCGCTCGGGTGCATCTCCAGGTGCAGGTTGTGGTTGAATGTTCAATACTTCCTCGGTACGTCTATCCAAACGGTGTAAAAGTCCCTGCTGAATTTCCATGTAGGCCGTATTCGAATCCTCTGGGTCAAAGGCAGATTCATAACCATCTGCACCCAAGGGCACATACCAATCTTGGTTGCGAATACCTTCCGTATTGGTAGTCCGCGAAGGACCTATTAAAGTACCTAAATCCTGAGCACCACCAACAATATTGTAAAATGGTTCTGCGTTGTCCAGTCCAAGTTTGTAAAACTGTGAAATAGGCAGCGTAGAGAAATGTCGCCACGTTGCACCCTCATCAAATGATTCATAAAGACCACCATCGGTACCTGACACTAAATGTTTGCCATTATTAGGATCTATCCACAAGGCATGATTATCACTGTGTTTTTCGCGACCTGTTCCTAAGTAGTTGAAGGTTTTTCCTCCATCACGCGAGACCTGATAAAAAACGTCCATTTGATATACTAAATCTGCATCTAACGGGGAAGCCTCAATCTCCTGATAGTAATGTGGACCAGTACCTCCAGAGATATAACTATTTCGCTTTTCCCAACTTTCCCCTTTGTCCATTGACCTATAAAAACCTTTTTCTTTGTCATTGGCTTCAATGGTGGCGTAAACTATGTTTGCATCTGCAGGGGTAACTGCCAGACCAATTTTGCCTATATCCCCTTTTGGCAAACCCGTTTTGGATTTTTGCCATGTAACACCGTTATCAACCGATTTATAGATTCCTGATTTAGGACCACCGCCCAACAAAGCCCATGTTTGCCTGCGTCTTTGATATGCTGCGGCATACAGCACATCTGGATTAGAAGGGTCGAATTCCACATCAGTTACTCCTGTATTTTCATCTATTTTTAGGGTCAAATTCCAAGTTTTACCCCCATCAGCACTTCTATAAAGACCACGCTCCCCACCAGAAGACCATAATGGTCCTTCCGCTGCTACAAAAACGATATCACTATTTCTGGGGTCGATTAAAATCTTACCAATATGTTCCGATTTTTTTAATCCCATAGACGCCCATGACATACCGCCATCAACACTTTTATAAACTCCGTCTCCCCAAGCAACATGACGTCCGCTAACATTTTCTCCAGTGCCCACCCAAACCGTTTGTGGATTGTTAGGGTCTATGGCAACCGTGCCAATGGAATACGATGCCTGATCATCAAAAATTGGTTTCCATGAGATACCGCTGTTTGACGTTTTCCATACACCACCTGATCCCACCGCGATATACCACGTGCTAAAATCGTGTTTACTGATAGCAATATCGGCAATACGACCGCCCATAAAAGCAGGGCCAATTCCCCTTAATTTCAACCCTTCTGCTACTTTTTTTATCCCCTCTATAGCTGTAGTTTGAGCAATAATGCTGGGGATGCTCAAAAAACTGAGGAACAGCACTATTAAAACAATGGAAAATTCTTTTTTTAGCATAAAAAATTATTTTTAGGTTGGCATTATATTCAACTAGTTGTATTCTAAAGCATACTAATTTAGTCAATGTAATCGTGTATTCTTATTCGGCTTACCAATTTTTTGATTTAGTACTGCCCGGTACTCAACAATACTAAAGTACAGGCAACCTCAACCTCAATACCGTTCTCCTGTAGCAATTCGTAAAATTCTGGATTTTCCGTTCCCGGGTTAAAGATGACCCGCTTAGGTTTTAAAGCTAGGATATTTTGATAATACCCTAACTGTCTTGCAGGATTTAAATATAAGGTCACTGTATGCGTATCTTGGATTTCTTCTAATTTAGTCTTAACTTCTATTCCTTTAATGGTGCCCAATCTTAACCCAAATGCTTGTGTTTCGATTTCTTTTTCAACAAGTCTATGAATAACTAAATTGCTGTAACGATTTGGTTTTAAGGATGCTCCAAAAACAAGTGTATTTTTCATTATGTTATTAGCTTGTTAAACTTTGATTTAGTATGTAACTATTCACTAAAAAAATCGTCTCTTAGTAGACTGAAAGAATAAAACCTCCTAAATTAACTTAGGGCAAACAATATATAAGAGTGTTGATAACGCTATATATTTATAGTTAATGGTTAGTGTTTAGTATAGCCTATCAGCGTAGAAACCCAAGCAAAAGCTTGGGTTTCGTTTTTTACACAGTTATCAACCAGATTTTCGTACTAGGGTTAAGTAAACGTTAAAACCATATATTTTCGTAACATCCTAACTTTATAGTAGTCTATTTAAATAGGATTGATATTGCTTTTGGAAGAGGATTGGTTGGTTTTCTCTTCAGAGCTATCAATATAGAAAACCCGTGGTATTAGCCACGGGTTTTTAAATTACCATTTTATAATTGCGCTTCCCCAAGTAAAACCACTACCAAACGCAGCCAAAACAACCAGGTCACCAGAATTGACCTTCCCAGATTCCCAAGCCTCTGTTAAGGCAATAGGAATGGATGCAGCAGTAGTATTACCATACTTCATTATATTGTTGAATACTTGATTATCATCCAAACCAAATTTCTTTTGAACAAATTGTGAAATTCTCAAATTGGCCTGGTGCGGCACCAAAAGGTCAATATCCGTTGGACTCAGTTTGTTTTGGTTTAACCCCTCCATGATTACTTCACTAAAACGAACGACTGCGTTCTTAAAAACGAATTGTCCGTTCATATAAGGGAAATAAGATTCATCGTTAGGATCTGCATCGGCTATAATATCCGTAACCCATCGTTTTCCCATCCCAGGTGCTATCAAGGAAAGTTCTTCTGCGTGCTGCCCTTCCGAATGTAAGTGTGTGGACAAAATACCTTTGTTCGTATCCTCCTCACGACTAAGTATAGCTGCTCCTGCCCCATCACCAAAAATAACAGATACGCCTCTTCCCCGAGTAGTCATGTCCAAACCATGCGAATGAAGTTCCGAACCAATGACCAATATGTTCTTGTACATGCCACTTTTTATGTACTGATCGGCAACCGAAATACCATAAATAAAACCAGAACATTGGTTGCGCACATCTAGCGCACCCACCGTTTTTATCCCTAAGTCGCGCTGAACCAAAACACCAGGGCCAGGAAAGTAATAATCTGGACTAAGGGTTGCAAAAACGATAAAATCTATATCATCTTTATCAATACCTGCGCGCTCAATTGCAATTTTGGCGGCTTTTACGCCCATAGTAGTAGTGGTGTCGCCATCTCCCTTAACCACATGCCGTCTTTCTTGAATACCTGTCCGTTCTTGAATCCAAGCATCATCGGTATCCATAACTTTAGATAAATCGTCGTTAGTAACCACGTTCTCGGGAACGTAATATCCTAAGCCTGTTATTTTGGAATTATACATGTCTATTAATTTTCAAATGTATGATAAGAACACCATATCGTAAATAATGTTCCTCTTTTTACTGTAAATATAAAACATTAACTATTATCCGTACTCTAAGATGTTTAATAAGCTGTGTAAGGTATAAGCTATATATAATTAACTGATTTTTAACAGTAGGGAGATAACGCGATTTCAGGATTTAGCTAACTTAGAAGACAAATAAAAAGATTGAATCTATTTTGATTTTTATAAATCTCACTTTTTTTAAAAACTATCATATGAACAAATTAGTTCTAGCCATTACCACTCTTTTTATCTGTTTAAGCGCAGTATCACAAGAAAATTTAGGATATCAGAAACCTCCTAAAGATATTTTGGATTTAGTTGAAGCTCCTTTGGCCCCATCAGTCTTAATGGATGAGAGCGGAAATTATATGATAATGTTGTACAGGGATTATTATAAATCTATTGAAGAGCTTTCGGAAAAAGAACTGCGTTTGGCAGGATTAAGAATAAACCCAAAAACCAATATCGGTAGCAGAACTAATTATTACAACAATATAAAAATTAAGTCCCCTAATGCAAAAACGGCAATTCAAGTGAGTGGTTTACCAAAAAACTCTAGGTTGGCCAATTTTAGCTGGTCGCCAGACCAAAGCAAAATTGCAGTTACCAATACCACTAACGACGGTGTAGAAATATGGGTATTAGATTTAAAAAAGGCGGTGGTAAATAAACTTACAGATGCCAATGTCAATGCTAACATGAGAGATGTAATTAATTGGTTCAAGGATGGGGAAAGCCTTTTGATAAAAATGTTACCTACCAACAGAAAAGCATTGATAAATGTTTCGGAAGCTGTTCCTATGGGTCCTACGATTTCTTCCAATGATGGAAAAAAAGCCCAAAACAGAACATATCAAGATTTATTGAAAAACCCAAATGATGAGTTCAACTTTGAGCAGTTGGCGCTTTCTGAGCTGTACAAGATAAATCTAGATGGAACAAAATCTAAATGGAAAGAAGCAGATATGTATACTTCCATAAGTTTTTCTCCTAATGGAGCATATACTATGGTTGTAACCGTTGACCGGCCTTTCTCCTATCTTGTACCCTACCGTAGGTTTCCCTCTAAAACCAATATCTACTCAAAAGATGGTAATTTGGTCTTTGAACTCTTGGAGACACCCTTAATCGAAGATTTACCAAAAGGTTTTATGGCGGTTCGTATGGGAATGCGCAATATCAGCTGGCGTAGTGATAAACCTTCAAGTTTAATATACGTTCAGGCGTTGGATGGCGGAGACCCTGAAAATGAAGTGGAATACCGAGATGAAGTGTTTGAACTGGAAGCACCTTTTAACAGCAGAGGTAAATCTCTGTTAAAGCTCAAAAATAGATATGCCGGTATGCAATGGGGCAATGAAAATACCGCTATTGCATATGATCGTTGGTGGAATACCAGAAATACAAAAACATATTTATTTGATCCTTCAGATACTAGTAAGGAAGCAAAGATAATTTCCGAAAGAAATTATCAAGATGTGTATAGCGACCCAGGAGATTTCGTGACCAAACGAAATGAATTTGGACAAATGGTAATAGCGTTGGATGATAATCAAAATACCTATTTATTAGGTGATGGGTATACCGAGGATGGACAATTTCCTTTTGTGGAAAAATTCAGCCTGAAAACTTTGGATAAAACAAGACTATATACTTCTAAGCTAGAAGGAAAAAAGGAAGATTTAATTGAATACAACCCAGAAAAAGATGAGCTTTTGGTCCGCATTGAATCCCCTAGTGAATACCCGAATTATTATCACAAAAGCGTAAAGAAACGTAAAGCACCTACACAACTTACTGCATTTGAAAATCCATTCAAAAGCATACAAAATGTACACAAGGAAGTTATTACTTATACCCGTGAGGATGGTTTGGAATTATCAGGAACTTTGTATTTGCCAGTAGGTTACGACAAAGATAAAAAAGAGAAGAACCCAATGATTCTATGGGCATATCCTAGAGAGTATAAGGATAAAAACAGTGCATCCCAAAATACGCAGAATCCAAATGAATTCACCTATCCCTATTGGGGTTCCCCTATTTATTGGGTAACACAAGGGTATGTTGTATTGGACGATGCAGCTTTCCCAATTATAGGAGAAAATGATGAACAACCCAACGATACTTTTAGGACCCAATTAGTTTCGAATGCTAAAGCTGCAATAGATGCCGTTGATGAACTAGGCTATATAGACAGAAAAAAAGTAGCTGTAGGAGGACATAGTTATGGGGCTTTTATGGTAGCAAATTTATTATCGCATTCCAATCTTTTTGCTGCAGGTATTGCCCGTAGCGGTGCTTATAATAGGACTTTGACCCCTTTCGGATTCCAAAGCGAGGAGCGTAGTTATTGGGAAGCTCCAGAGGTCTATAATACAATGTCCCCTTTTATGCATGCCGATAAAATGAAGACTCCTTTACTACTGGTACACGGAGAAGCAGATAATAATTCTGGCACCTATCCTATGCAGAGCGAGCGTTATTTTAACGCACTTAAAGGTTTGGGCGCAACTGTTCGTTTGGTTATGCTACCAAAGGAAAGTCATGGGTATAGGGCTAAAGAAAGTGTGCTTCATTTGTTATGGGAGCAAAACCAGTGGTTAAATAAATACGTAAAACAAGAAGAGAATACAATAATAAATCCAGAACCAATTCTTAAAGATAAATAGATAGTTTACGATTATTTCTGTGAGTAAAATTAAAGTCCTTGTTCCTTAACATATTACACAGGACTGCATTACTTAAGACTTTTTCAGTTTAAGGTTTAATCTAGTGTTTACTATATTTTCTAACCTATTCTATTGTAACTCTTGTCTGAGGACTATAAGTCTTGAGTCGAACCAATATATTGGATGACCTGCGCATTAAACTTGTTAGAAAAGATGGTGCAATAGCTATCTGAAATTAGTTAATGTATTTGCGAAAACTGTTGACCTCTACCTTGGCTTTTAAATCATGTAGCAGATTGTAAAGTCCAAAAAAGGTTCGATTCATATATAAGAAATGCTTAGAACCTCTGTTTGCATTCATTTTACGAATTTTTTTATCTGAAGCAAACCGTTCCCCCAACTCGGCAATTTTGCTCCAAAACTCTTCATTTCCAAAATCAAAAGTCTCATCATGAAAAGGAGAGGTGAATAAACTTAACATCTCATGAAATAATTTCTTGAAGAATTTTATTTCAGCTTCGCTATCTGTGGGCAACAGAATCTCTAAGTCATATAATGTTTTTGTAAAACTTTTATCATTTGAGATGTTTTCCTTGGTTGCCAACTCAAAATAAGGGGTATAAAAGGAATCTGGGAGCGCTTTAATGCATCCAAAATCTATGGCTATTAGCGCTGCCTCATCATTTATCAAAAAATTTCCTGGATGCGGATCGGCGTGTACCTTTCGTAGACCGTGGATTTGGAACATATAAAAATCCCAAAGGGTCTGCCCCAACTTGTTTCCAATTTCTTGGGAAAAAGAGGTCTTTGTAAATTCTCCTAAGTGTTGACCCGTCATCCAATCCATAGTGATAATTTTTTCACTGGATAATATGGGGTAGTATTGTGGAAACTTTAAGTTTTCTATTTTACTACAAGCTTGGGTAATTTCCTGACTTTGTTCTATTTCTAATAAATAATTGGTCTCTTCAACAAGTTTGTCCTCTACCTCTTTAAAAAATTTGTCTGAGTCTTTCCCTTTTATATTAAACATTCTAAGCGCAATTGGTTTCACTAGGGCGAGATCACTACTTATGCTTTGTGCGACTCCTGGATACTGAATTTTAACAGCTAAATCTGCACCCCCTTTAGTTGCCCTGTGCACTTGACCTATACTCGCAGCATTAATAGAATCCTTATCGAATGTGTCATAAACTTCCTCAGGATATTTACCTAAATACTTTTTAAAGGTCTTACGAACCAAAGGCGCAGAAAGCGGAGGAACCGAAAATTGAGAAAGTGAAAATTTTTCCACATAAGCATTTGGTAGCATGTTCTTTTCCATGCTTAGCATCTGTGCCACTTTTAATGCACTGCCCTTTAAACTTTTTAATCCGTCATAGATATCCGTTGCATTATCTTCATTCAACTCATCTTTAGTCGTCTCGGAATTCACTAGTTTTTTACCGTAATACTTGGCATAATTACCGCCAATCTTTACTCCGGTTTTTACCAGCTTGCTGGCTCTTTCAATCTTTCCAGTAGGTATTCTATCTAGTGTTTTCAATAGCTTTGGGCTTCAGGGGTTAGACAAATGATTCTTTGTACAAGAACTTTCCAAAATCTAAAATATTCTCTAGCGGTGTATTATCGAACACATCAAAAATAGTATTTACGGATTTCTCAATTGTCATATCAGTCTTCTCAAATCTGGCAGAATCATCCTTCATCCAAAACCTCAGAATAAACATAAATTGAAGCCATGCGCCTTCTGAGTAAAGTTGTGGATTGTGTTTTGTAATCTTTATGTTCTTTTCAGCATTGCCATCCTCTATCAAATCTTTTGCAAAATTCCTCAAATGCTTTCTGAGTCCCTTTAGTTGTTCCAAATTTTTCATTGGATTATTTTCCCGCTCCAAAACAAAAAGCACGTAACTGCGGTTTAAGGTCAATATTTCAAAAAACGTAAAAAAGAACGTCAACATTTTGTCCTTATTACTAAAGCCGTCATACTCCTTATTTTTTTTCATCACCTGTATGGTGTTTAAAAAAAATTGTTCCCATATACCCTTTTCTAATGAAGCTAATGAACCGTAAAATAAATAGAAATCTTCCTCTTTAATCTCGGAAACCTTGCAAAACTTATAAATCGATTTTGGTACCATTTCGTGTTCCAAAACATAGTCCATATACTTAGCTATGATAATTTCAATAGTTATTTTTTTCGCTTTTGTAGCCATAGGTCATTCTATTTTAATTGAGGTTACAACTCGTTTCAACTTCCAAACAAGTTACAAAAAGTTAGGATTTTATTTAGCAAAAACGTGCTTCCCGGGGAGGAAAGCACGTCTTAAACAACCTAACCAATAAATAATCAAACTGTGATTATAATCTTAGAAACTTTTTCATAGCAATTTCTCTTTCTAATCACATGTCAAAGATACATAATGTTTAACCTTTATTAAAATAAATTAAACATAAAATATGTTAAACTTTCTTTTAGCCTATATGTCAGTTTGTCACAATTACTCTTTGTGGTATTTTTTTTGACTATACATTTACAAACAATAAATAAATAAACATATAATATGGCTAAGGGTAAAATAAATGTTTCGGTAGACAACATATTTCCGCTTATAAAGAAATTCTTGTACAGCGATCATGAAATTTTTCTAAGAGAATTAATTTCCAACGCAACAGATGCAACCTCAAAATTAAAGCACCTAACATCAATTGGGGAGGCCAAAGTAGAATATGGCAATCCAATCATCGAGGTCAAAGTTGATAAGGAAGGTAAAAAGCTCCATATCATTGACCAAGGTTTGGGAATGACAGAAGAGGAAGTAAAAAAATACATTAACGAAGTGGCTTTCTCCGGCGCAGAGGAATTCCTAAATAAATATGAAGACTCTGCAAAGGATTCTGGAATTATAGGTCATTTTGGACTAGGCTTTTACTCAGCCTTTATGGTTGCGGAAAAAGTAGAGTTGATAACAAAAAGTTACAAGGATGAGCCTGGCGTGCACTGGTCATGTGACGGTTCACCAAATTTTACACTTAAAAAATCCAAAAAAGTAGATCGTGGCACCGAGATTATACTTCATATCGCGGAGGATTCCTTAGAATTTTTGGAAGACAATAGAATAAGTGAACTACTGAGCAAGTATAACAAGTTTATGCCCATTCCAATCAAGTTTGGCACTAAAACAGAAACCTTGCCGAAGCCAGAAGATGCGAAAGAAGAAGATGCTGCACCCACGGTAGAGGTAGATAATATCATAAACAATCCCAACCCTGCTTGGACAAAGCAACCGGCCGATTTAAAAGACGAGGACTACAAGAGCTTCTATAGGGAAATGTATCCTATGCAGTTTGAGGAGCCGCTTTTCCACATACATCTAAACGTTGATTATCCTTTTAATCTTACGGGAATTCTTTATTTTCCTAAACTTAGCAACGATTTAAGCGCTCAAAAAGACCGGATACAATTGTATCAAAATCAGGTTTTTGTTACGGATAATGTAGAAGGTATCGTGCCCGAATTTTTGACTATGTTACGCGGCGTCATAGATTCTCCGGATATTCCGTTGAACGTTTCAAGGTCTTATTTACAGGCAGATGGTGCAGTGAAAAAGATTTCCTCTTACATCACTAGAAAAGTAGCCGATAAGCTTAGTTCGCTTTTTAAGAATAATCGTGAAGATTTAGAGGCGAAATGGAACGACATAAAAATCGTAATTGAATACGGGATGCTTTCTGAAGACAAGTTCTTTGAAAAGGCAGATAAATTTGCGCTATATCCAACGGTAGATGGTGCTTTCTACACCTTTGACGAGCTACAGGAAAAAATTAAAGCAAACCAGACCGATAAGGATGGTAAATTAGTGGTTCTTTATGCTTCAGATAAAGAGGCACAGCACAGCTATATAGAAACTGCTAAAGCTAAAGGATACGAAGTGTTATTGCTAGATTCTCCTATCATTGGTCACTTGATGCAGAAACTGGAAACTTCGAAAGAAAAAGTAACGTTTGCCCGTGTAGATGCAGATCATATTGATAAGTTGATACAAAAGGAAGACACACAGATTTCCAAATTATCGGATGAGGAAAAGGAAACCTTAAAGGCCGACTTGGAAAAAGTCTTCGGAGAAAAAAGTAGCTATACGGTACAATTAGAGGCTATGGAAAGTGATGCCTTACCCTTTACCATTACAGAACCAGAATTTATGCGCCGTATGAAAGAAATGCAGCAGACCGGTGGTGGTGGTGGTGGAATGTTTGGTATGGGAAATATGCCAGAGATGTATAATATAGTGGTAAACACCAATCATGAGCTGGTAGGTGAAATATTGAACACAAAAACGGCAAAGAAAAAAGAACGCCTAATTAACCAATCCTTAGATTTAGCCAAGCTATCTAAAGGATTATTGAAGGGTGCCGCTATGACAGAGTTTATAAAACGAAGTTACGAGATGGTGAAATAGATCCAAGCCTCTTGACCCCAAAATTGTAAAAAGCCGCCCTGATATTAACTGGGCGGCTTTTTTAAGCAAGATAGTTAGGTCTTTATTAAACTTTTTCATCTATTTTTCTGCATATAACCAACCTATAAATCTATGCAAAACGAAAAAAGCGACGCTAAATACAGGGAAATTCTAGACGAATTACAGGTGCAAAGCTGGCAGCTAGAGCTGGTAATTTCTGGTTTTGCCATTTTTGGACTTTTTAGCGCTTTAGACCCGTTAGAAGGTTTCGCTGCACTAAAAAAAATGGAAGGGAGCGGTTTCCAATCTATGTTTATAGATACCATCTACATAACATGTGTGCTTGCTATTTTCAACCTCATCCTTCATGTTTTGCTGCGAGGGTTATGGATTGGTGCGGTTGGTATTAGGTCAGTTTCTGGAGACATAGATTTTGAAAAACTAAATATGTCTAAGGTTTTCAAAACCCATCTGAAACAAAAAATAGGTTCTTTTGATAACTACATTATTAAGCTAGAAAATTATTCTAGCATTCTTTTTGGGGTTACCTTTTTGATAGCTTTCATTACGATTGCCATATCCCTAAATTTTCTGATATTCTTATTTTTTGTGTTCTTCTTCTATGAAAACGATTTCCTACCTTTTGAGGTAAAAGCGGTTTTAGGCACTATTTTGTTCCCTGCCTTTATCTTTGGACATCTGATTACCATCATAGATTTTATAGTTCCCGGGATTGTAAAACGTTCCCAAGATGTTGCTAAAGTGTATATGCCCATATACAAAGTATTTAGCATATTAACACTTTCCTTTATTTACCGGCCTATACTATATAATTTATTAGATAATAAATTCGGAAAAAAAATAATTTATAGTTTAATTCCAATTTATGGCATTCTATTGTTCCTCTTTTCATTGGAGATGAATCCTAGTAATTTTTTCGAAATCAGCGAACCATCTTCAACTGAAGTTAGCAATCGAAGTAATTACAAGGACATGTTGGCAAAAAAAGGCACCTATGTAAGACGCGTGGCAATACCATCAAAAACAATAACAGAACCGTTTTTACATATAACCATGCCGTATACCAAATGGATTGAGGACGATATTATCGTCTACGATTCATTATTGAAACCCGAATCAGATGAAAGAGGTTATGAATTTGGGGTGAATATAAAATTTGGTCCGGACAAGGATACCACCAAGGTAGAATCCGTCAGCTATTTGCAACACATAAATGACATGTTTGAATTTAAAATCGATAGCACAAAGATTGGAAGTGACTTAATTATTGCTTCTAATGAAGATGCACGTTTGGATTTGGAAATGTTCGTAGATTTATTAGGCTATTCCAGAGGCAAACATATACTCACTATAAAACATAAAAAATTTAAAGGAGACAGCACTGCTACAAAAGATTTTGCAACCATTCCTTTTTGGTACTATAATGAGAATGCAACTACAGTAGTACCTCTCGCTTTGCAAAAAACTGCTTTAGATAAATTACCTGAATACCTAGAAAAACCAACAGACCGGCAAGGGCATAAATAGTACTGTCCGATACAGATAGACTATTTGAAAAGGAGTTGAACGCTTCCGTATTTCCAAGAGTATTGAGTTTAAAGGTAGAAAACCAGTCTGTACTCGTATGATTCCTTCCAAATCCCAAAAACCCAAAAAAAGCAACAACTACTAATGCAATACCAATCCAACTCGTTTTGGAAACCAAAGGTGTATACCCAATACTATGAGTATTTTCTTTCTGTAGTTCTACTTGTTGCATAACCGACCGCACAAAATCCTTGGGAGCCTTTTCCAACTCCAAAGCTTTGGTGGTCTTTTCTAGAAAGGCATTCAATTCTTTTTCTTTATGCTTTTTCATGATTATAAAAATAAGCTAACCATTTGATATATGTACATTTGGTTGATAGTTCCATTAATTCTGCAAACGCTCATGATGCGCTTTATAGCCCTCAATAATTTCAGGCTCCAATTTTCTTCTTAAAATATGGGCCAAGCGTTTTCTAGCTCGGAATAGTTTTACTTTGACTGCATTACTTTTTAAAGACAGTACTTCCGAAATCTCGTTTAAAGATAATTCTTCAAAATAAAAAAGTGTTATAACTATGGAATCAGCTGCGTGTAATTCGTCCACGGCCTCTTTAATAGTCTCTCTTTGTTCTTTTTTCTCCAACGTATCCCAATTGTTCTCCAATGCTGGGATGTTAATACTAAAATCTCCATCATAAGAATTTACCGCTATTGTTCGCTTTCTTTTTTTAACAAGGTCTAATCCCTTATGGTATGTTATTTTATACAACCAGGTAGAAAACTTGGATTCTCCCTTAAAACTATTTAAAGCTTGGTAAGCTTGTAAAAAAACATCTTGGGCCACCTCTTGCGCATCCTCTGACCTACCGACTAACTTTAACGCTAAAGTATACACCATATGTTGGTATTTTTCTACCAGTTGGGCGTATGCCAAAGTATCGCCAGTGCGAGCAAGCATAATTAAAGGTTGGTCTTTGTCTTTGCTCATTATTGCCTATAAGACGCTTAAAACCTAGATAAGGTTACAGGAATTTTAAAATAAATGATATTATAAAACTAAGAATAAGAAATCCAAATAGTTTGAAGAGGCAGAAAAGGCAAAAAATTAAAAAGCATTAAACTAAGCATAAAGGCATTAGACCTGAGTAATGCAGCTAAAAGCGTGGTTTTAGCCTTGCCACCGGTATAAGGGCTTAACTAACGGATTTAACTTCGTTACTACCTAACTTTTAAAAACAGAAAATTGCGAATAAAAGTGTAACCTATTTAGTTAAGGTATCGTCCTATGGGTAACTAACGTTTATTTATCAATTAAAAAACAATCACCTTATGGAAGTAGCATTTGTATTTATCAGTTTTTTCTTAGTGGCATTCGGGATTTTCTATCTCTATTTTTCTACAAGGAACAAAGAACGCTTGGCCTTAATAGAAAAAGGAGCGGAAGCAAGTATTTTTGTACGTCAACAACGAGAGAAAGCAGCACCGTTCTGGAAGATATTGATATTAAATATCGCCTTATTACTCATGGGTATTGGTGCTGGCATCATGGTTGGCGGTATTCTGTACAGTAGTTTCAATGTACAAGATGAAATAGCACTACCTGGCTCTATATTCCTTCTAGCTGGTACCGGGTTACTAATCGGTTTCTTTTTAACCAAAAAATTGGACAAGGAATAATAACGAATATTCACTTATTATCACAGGAAACCACCTCAAAAATTGAGGTGGTTTTTTTATCTTCACAAGATGAAGGTAATCGCAACAAATATTGGCACCCCTACAAGCTTTACTTGGAACGGAGCAGAAGAACAAACTGGTATTTTTAAGTATCCAGTAAAAGACGGACTCTTCCTAAGCAAAAATGATGTACAAGGAGATACGGTTATAGATAGGGTACACCACGGTGGTACCAACAAGGCTTGCTACCTATTTTCAGCCGATTATTATCCCTATTGGAAAGAACGCTATCCAGATCACGACTGGGACTGGGGCATGTTTGGCGAAAACCTTACCATTTCCGAAATGGACGAAGCTCAAATACGAGTTGGCACTATTTACAAAATCGGCAATGCTATCGTACAGGTATCTCAACCTAGAGAACCTTGTTACAAACTTGGTATCCGATTTGGAACCCAAGCTATTCTTAAGGAATTTATACAGCACAACCATCCCGGTACTTATGTAAAGATTTTAGAGGAAGGCAAAGTAGTTTCTGGCGATGTTGTTGAACTTATTGAAGAATCAACAAACGGCCTTACGATTCAGCAATTCTACGAACTCATGTTTCAAAAGGAAAAAACTAAGAAAATTCTTGAATTATTCATGACCAATGAATCGGTTCCTCAATACAAAAAAGACCGATTTCTAAAATATCTAAAATGAGCTTTAACTATCCTTGGCACTTATACCTTATGGCAAGCATGTATATTCTTGCCGGTATCTTTCATTTTATAAGGCCTAAAGTATATATGCGCATTATGCCCAGATACATTCCCAATCATAAGGCCATGGTATATTGGAGCGGTGTGGCGGAAATTGCTTTGGGAATTGGATTATGTTTTGCGATCACAAAGAACATTGCCATTTATGGTATCATTGCACTTTTAGCCATATTCCTATTGGTACATTTTTATATGCTAGGCAATGAAAAAGCGGCTGCCGGTGTTCCAACATGGATACTTATATTGCGTTTGCCCTTACAATTTGGACTCATGTACTGGGCCTTTAGTTACCTAGGAGTATAAACACAAAAAGGGAACGCAAGCGTTCCCTTTCACTGAAATTTAAATAACTTAATCAACTATAAAGTTTTCCGAGTAGCTTTTTTTAGCATCCAAAACTACCACTCTGTAATTACCAGCATAGGCACCTTGAAAGTTAAAAGCTTTTTCAATAATCATTTCGTCTGCAACCGTTTCTGAAAACACCACTCTGTTCTCTTCATCATATACTTTGATGTCTACCTTGGACTTATCTAAGTTTAAAAAGTTTACGAACATCTTTTCTTTCGTTTTCCGAAAGTATGGCTTCAATGTTTCCTTTTTTTCTATGATAGTAACGTTTTCGTCAACTATAGAAACCGTGTAAACGACTAATCGAATAGCATCCGAAGTAGTGAGGTAGTATTTACCGTTTTCCAAACTGTGTAAATTGAACTTTTTCGTTACGGTTCCATTTTCCATTTTTTCGAAATACAGGACATTTTCATCTGTATCCGTAAATGTTAAGGTCAAATCCTTTGCTGCGTTATCTAATGTCAACACCAGGCTCTTGGCTTCTTTGGCTGCTATTAGACGAATCTCCGAATCCTTTGCCTTACTTAAAGTTGAACTTAGCAATAAGGCTAGTACTGTTGTTACTTTTAAAATTCTTTTCATGATATTCCTTTTTTTAGATTACTACTAATTACACTACAAATGTACCCAGCATTCACGGCCCGTACTACAGCACAGTTTTCTAATTTATGTTCTATTTTAACCTACTAACGTAGTTAAATAAGTACTTAGGTTAATTTTGAACATATTTTGGTTAATTTTGTAAAGCACAGCTTTAAAAGGCTTGTTTAATTTTATACTAGAATTAATATAAAAGTATGATTACACAAAAACCAAAGTTTGAAGCCATAGCCCCCACCTTTGGTAACTCCTTTACCTATCAAAAATTCGATGAGTCTAAATTGAACAAGAATTACGAATGGCACTACCATCCAGAAATTGAATTGGTATACGTAAACGGAGGTTCCGGGAAACGGCAAGTGGGAAGCCATGTATCTTATTATACCGAGGGAGAACTTATTTTAATAGGGAGCAACCTGCCCCATTGCGGACTTACAGACCGACTCACAGGTAACACCAACGAAACAGTAATACAGATGAAGTTAGATTTTCTTGGTAATGATTTTTTTAATATACCTGAGATGCGAAAAATTCAAGCACTCTTCGAGGTGGCGAACGGAGGAATCAGCTTTTCAGGCAAGACTAAAATGAAAATTGGTGAGAAAATAGAAGTACTGGAATATCAAACCGATTTTCAACGCTTGCTGTCCATCCTTAATATTCTAAATGAACTAGCAAACTCAAAAGAAACTAAGCTCTTGAATGCAGAAGGTTTCTCATTGGCTACAGACGTTAAGGACAATGATAGAATCAATGTGGTCTTTAACCATGTCAAAAATAACTTTAAAGAAGATATAACTTTAGAGGAAATAGCTAACATGGCAAGTATGACCATTCCTTCATTTTGCCGATATTTTAAAAAGATAACCAATAAAACGTTCGTACAATTTGTAAACGAATACCGTTTAGTGCATGCTTCAAAACTTTTAGCAGAAAAACCACTGAGTATTACCGAGGTTTGTTTTGAATGCGGATTTAATAATTTCTCCCATTTCAATAAATCCTTCAAAGCATTTACCGGTCAAAATCCATCAGAATATAGAAATCAACTTAAAGCGATTATTTCCTAATGCAACAACTCTTTGAAAGCGAACCTCAGCATCTGAACCTACCCGATAGCGCTATTACTTATTATCCAAATTTCATAGACAGTATAGTAGCAGACGACTATTTTACCTTATTGAAAAATAACACTGCGTGGCAACAGGACGATATTAAAGTTTTTGGAAAAGTATACGCCCAGCCAAGGCTAACTGCCTTATATGCGAACAATAACAAGCCCTACTCCTATTCCAACATTACAATGAAGCCCTACGAGTTCACCAAGGAGCTTCAATGTATAAAGGAAAAGATTGAAGTACTTTCAAAATGTAATTTTACCACCTGTCTTCTAAACCTGTATAGGGATGGCAAGGACAGTAACGGATGGCATGCGGACAACGAAAAAGAACTGGGACAAAACCCTGCTATTGCTTCCATAAGTTTAGGGGAGCCACGTTATTTCCATTTAAAACACAACACCATTCCCGATTTAAAACACAAAATACTATTGGAACACGGCAGCCTTCTTTTGATGACGGGCGAAACCCAACATTTCTGGAAACACCAAATACCTAAAACGGCTAAACTTATTGGAGAGCGAATAAATCTTACCTTTAGGGTAATAGAATAAAAAAAATCGGCTATGGGAGCCGATTTTTTCGCCTATCATAAAATCGCTAACTATCTTTAAGATGACGACGAAGTATCTTAATTTTCTCATTTTCGAATTCACTTTACATATTCAACAGTCGTGCCAAAATCAAATCAAATTTTGCTTTGTATCTTTGCACTGCTATGGAAAAAGAATTTACAGACCGCGAATTGGATCGCATTATAGAAATGGCTTGGGAAGATCGTACCACATTTGATGCTATTAGCTTTCAATTCGGTATCTCGGAACAAGAGACTATTGAAATAATGCGTAGGGAAATGAAACCTAGTAGTTTTCGCATGTGGCGAAAAAGGGTTCAAGGAAGAGCTACCAAACATGCAAAATTACGCACCGATGGTGTAGATAGATTCAAATGCAGCCGCCAAAAACAGATTACAGGCAATAAAATTTCAAAAAGATAATTGCCTTAGCGGTATGCTTATTTAAAAATATCGTTTAACACTACCGCTAGTCGTATGCCCCCTTTTTGTAATTGAGACTCTACAGTAGACCACCATTTGTAGCTATATTGATACCCTATTTTCTCGCCAACAGCAACAGATTCATAAAGCTTATTGGCTATATCTTGAGACTCTTCTACCCAGTCATATACGGTACCCTGTTGTAATTCGTTAAGCTGTTGCTTGGTAAGTTCAGGTAGGGCATCCGACAGTTCTGTAAAACTCATACCGTAGTCATCTATCATATTGGAATCCCATACCCTATGTAGGTTACTTCCCCTACCGAACCACTGTACCTGTATATCGTTACCACCTTTGTCTTCCAAACGGCCAACGTGCATTGGTTGGTGTAAATCTCCTACCAAATGAACTAAGAATTTCAAGTAAAATACCTTATCGGCACGGCTACTATTAGCATTCTTAATCACAGCAACACATTTATTAATTCCTGTTACCAAATCTCCTTGTGCACTGGGCGTTTCATCCCCGTACTTTTTATCCAGCGGAAAATTTACATAGTGTAACGCACTGAATTCCCTATAGGATCTATCTGCTTTTATTTCATCACCAAACGTAGAAGCTTCGGCCAAACTTTGCCCATTCAGTAATTTATCGATAGCCTTTTTCGCCTTTCTGGTCAAGTGGTTTTCGGCAACATCCCCAACCACTCTATGTCCGGTTTTAGACCAGACCATATCGTTGGCAAATGTGATATGAGCACATAAAAATAAGAGTAAGAAAAACTTTTTCATTGCTTTAATTTTGCGCAAAAATAGCATATCGAATTTTAAGGTATTGTTAAAACTTGAAAAGGCTTAAATTTTATAAAGAACTTGCACCCATGAAAAAGAAAAAATCAGTTCTAAAGAAAATAAAACTGCGCTATTTTCAATTTGCCATTAAGACAGTATTAGGATTTTCATTTGTACTATGTATTTTTATACTCAGCATCTATTTAGGGGCGTGGGGTCCTATTCCTAAAAAAAAGGAGTTATCTAATTTTAACTATCAAATGGCCTCCGAAGTGTTTTCTTCGGATAGTGTGCTAATAGGAAAATATTATCTAAACGACCGACAGCCCATTTCTTTTCAAGAATTTCCCGAACATTTAATACAGGCATTGGTGGCTATTGAGGACGAACGTTTTTATACTCACTCCGGCATAGATTTTTCAAGTTTGCTCAGAGTAGGTGTTAAAACCATACTAATGGGTGACAGCTCTTCTGGAGGGGGAAGCACCTTGACCCAACAGTTGGCTAAAAATCTATACCCAAGAAAAGATAGGCAGTCTGCCCATTTAATTATAGATAAGTTTAAAGAGATGATCATCGCCAAACGATTAGAATCTGTGTATGCAAAAGAGGAAATACTAACCCACTACTTAAATACGGTTTCTTTTGGCGACAATACTTTTGGTATTGAAAGTGCGGCGCTAAAATTCTTTAATACCAATGCGAAAAAATTATCACTCGAACAAGCCGCTACCCTAGTGGGCATGTTAAAAGCTACCTACAGCTATAACCCAAGAATATTTCCTAAAAAAAGCCTGGACAGACGTAATCTTGTATTAAAGTCCATGAAAGAAAATAATTTTTTGGATCAAGAAAGACTTAATGATGCTGTAGCTACTGCACTTAAATTGGACTATAGGGATTACGATTATAATGCTGGTATAGCCCCTTATTTTAGAGAAGAAGTACGTAAGCAACTACTTCGATGGATAAAAGAACGGAACAGCAAGGGGAACAATCTTAACTTATATACCTCGGGTTTAAAAATATATACGACCCTCAACTATAGAATGCAACAGTTAGCGGAAGAAGTTATGGTATCGCATATGAGTTCGTTACAAGAAGATTTTGAAAAAAGTTATGGGAAGAATGCACCTTGGCTAAAAAACAGTAAAATCATTCAGAATGCGGCAAGGCGCACTGCAGTCTATAAAAATCTTAAGAAAACAGGACTTAACGATACCCAAATCTTTCAAAAGCTCAGAACCGATAAAAAACAGATGACCTTAACTACATGGAAAGGCGACCTAAATAGAGAGGCTAGCACTATGGATAGCTTACAGCATTACATGAAATTTTTAAATATGGGTTCCCTTTCCTTAGACCCAACAACCGGCCAAGTGCTCACGTGGGTAGGAGGAATAGATTTTGAACGGTTTAAATACGATCATATCTCCCAAAGCAAAAGACAAGTAGGCTCCACTTTTAAACCAATTGTGTACACCGCCGCATTAGAAAATGGAATAAGTCCCTGTACTTATTTTTCTGCCCAAGAGGTGGTCTATGAGAATTTGCAAGGCTGGTCACCCAGTAATTCTGGAGATAAAGAAGAAGCGTACTTAAGTTATACTATGGAGGAAGCCCTAAGTAATTCTGTAAATACCATTGCCGTAAAAGTGATGGAAAAAACGGGTATCGCTAATGTTTTGGAACAAGCCAAAAAAATGGGGATTCAGGAAAAACTTCCAAACCTCCCTTCACTGGCATTGGGAACAGGAGAAATTAAAATGACAGAAATGGCCATGGCTTATACGAGTTATTTAAACCAAGGAAAAACCGTAAAACCGCTCATTCTTAAAAAGATAACCGATTATGAAGGTAAGGTCCTAGCCACTTTTGAATCCAAACTGAGCGACAAACCGGCATTTTCCGAAGAAAATGGACAGCTAATGATAGAAATGATGAAATCTACCGTTAACTCGGGCACAGCATCCAGAATCAGATCTACTTATGGCCTTAAAAATGATATTGCAGGAAAAACAGGAACAACCCAAAACAACAAAGATGCATGGTTTGTTGGTTTGACACCAAAGCTAATACATCTTACTTGGGTGGGTCTGGACAACCATGAAATCGGTTTTAAGAATACCCGATTAGGACAAGGAGCCAATGCTGCCTTACCCCTATTCGCAATTTGGTTACAAAAACTGAATGCGGATAAAGCGTTTGATGTCATAACCAAAGCTAAATTTCCAAGCCCAAGTGTAGCTGTATTAGAAGCACTTAATTGTGAAGGCGTAAAACGAGACGGATTTTTTAAACGACTTTTTAAAAATCCCAACAAGACAAAACGTAAAAAATTTAAAAATAAGGGTGAAAACCAGTCCAATTAAAAATAAAATGATATATTTATGATATCATTTTAATATCATTAATTATGTCAACTGAAAAAAACCACAGTCCTATTAACGGCTACATTATTCTTTTTGTTTTGCTTGCCCTGCTCGTTGGCGGCGTTTTACTCCTTCGTATATATGTTGGTGCCTTCATGATTTTGGCAGCACTGCTGCTATTTCCAGGTTTTGTGTTAGTAAATCCAAACAGCTCTAGGGTGCTACTGCTTTTTGGGAAATATATTGGTACCATAAAACAAAATGGATTATTCTGGGTAAATCCGTTCTTTACCAAAAAGAAAATATCCTTGCGAGCAAGTAACTTTGACAGCGAACGGTTAAAGGTCAACGACAAGCTTGGGAATCCCATTATGATTAGTACCATTTTGGTCTGGCGTGTAACAGACACCTATAAAGCTGCTTTTGACGTAGATGATTACCAAAATTTTGTGCGTGTACAGACCGATGCTGCGGTACGTAAACTGGCTAGCATGTATCCCTATGATAATTTTGCAGATGAAGGGCTGGACGAAGATATTACTTTACGGTCCAGTGTTAACGAAGTAAGTGATGCGTTGGAACAAGAAGTCCAAGAACGGCTTTCCATGGCGGGCATAGAAGTGTTGGAGGCAAGAATAGGGTATTTGGCCTATGCACAGGAGATAGCAAATGCGATGTTAAAACGACAGCAAGCTACAGCGATTGTAGCCGCACGGCATAAAATTGTTGAAGGCGCGGTAAGCATGGTAGAAATGGCCTTAACCGAACTCAGCAAAAAAGAGCTGGTGACCTTAGATGAAGAGCGTAAAGCTGCCATGGTAAGTAACCTCATGGTCGTACTTTGTTCCGATAAGGATGTTTCACCTATAGTTAATACAGGAACTTTAAACCACTAAACCATGCGTGTTTTTAACGAGACCCAACGATTTACGCAATGGTGGTTATGGTTGGTTTTAGTAGTAACCATGATAGCAGCGCTTGCCAAACCCATAGTAGCTTGGGCACAATCAAATTTTAAAGATAATAGTGTTTTTGACACCAGTTTCTGGATAAGCTGCGCCACTATGTTCCTAGTGCTTCTCTTATTTAACCTTTTTAAATTAACAACGGTAATTGATGAAAAAGGAATTAGTTATCATTTTTTCCCTTTTCACCTAAAGCCAAAACTGCTACACTGGAACGAGATAGAAAATATTGGCACCAGAAAATACAAACCACTCAAGGAGTACGGCGGTTGGGGCTATAACGGGGAAAGAATGGAAAAGCATTGAACGTAAAAGGAAACCAAGGCATTCAACTGGAATTAAGCACGGGTAAAAAATCACTTCTTGGAACCCAAAAAATGGAAGATGCGCAAAAAGTAATCAATAGATATTTTAAAAAAGATGAAGGAATATAAAGTTGTAAAATGGCAAATGGGTCTAACCAATAATGACCAGCGAATGGAAGACACGCTTAACGAGTATGCCAAGCAAGGCTGGTATTTAATACAAGTAATCGATAGTACTAGGTCTATTGTACTGGCGAGGGACAAAAACAGATAAGCTGGTATTTAACAATCAAAAAACATTGGATGCCCTTCATATTGTTTCTAACAAACTAGATAGTTCTAAAACATAATTACACACAGGGCACAATGTCGAACGCTAGTATTTAAAAAACATAAAAACCAATACTACGAATAACGAACAAGAGTACGCTACTTAGTAGTATCATCTTGCTAAATGTGCAAAAGGTGGTGACAGTATTTATTAAAACAAATGAGTAAAAAAAAGGCATTTGCATTACGGGTAAACGAGGATATGCTCAAGGCTATAGAGAAATGGGCAGCCGATGAGTTTAGAAGCACCAATGGACAAATAGAATGGATGTTGATGAAAAGCTTAAAAGAGGCAAAACGCGACCCAAAATCTAAGAAAGTAGACTAGTTTTAATATTTATTTAACGATCTAAAACCGTAGCTTTGAATCTTAGCTAATTCACCTCATAATGACTAAAATTCTAAGTGTCCTCGCACTTTTATTTGTATCAACACATGCCTTATCCCAAAATTCAGAAAAGTCGTTTACCGTTAAATATATTTCAGAGGACATCGTCTTAGATGGAGTCTTGGATGACCCAATTTGGGGAATGGCAGAAAGTGCCAATACCTTTCAACAATACTTTCCAACTGATTCTGTTACTGCGAAAGCTCCTAGCGACATTAAAATGCTCTACGATGACAAAAACCTGTATATCGGTATCCGCATAAATACGATTGGAAAAGATTATGTCATACCTTCTCTAGAACGCGATTTTAGGGCTGGAGGGAATGATAATATAAGTCTTTTATTCGATACTTTCAACGATGGAACTAACGCATTTCTTTTCGGTATAAACCCCTACGGTGTAAGGCGTGAGGCACTAATTACTAATGGTGGTTCTGGACTGGAAGGTTTTACAACATCTTGGGATATTAAATGGAAAGGCGAATCCGTAATATATGATGACTATTATACAGCAGAAATGGTCATACCGCTAACGTCGTTCAAATTTCGGGAAGGGGAAAACAAGTGGCGCTTCAACAGCTACCGTTTTGATATGCAATCCAACGAAACGAGTACTTGGGTACGTATACCTCAAAACCAACTCATCTTTAATCTTGCCTTTATGGGAGATATGATGTTTGAAAAACCCCTGGGTAAATCCCGAACACCATTAGCCCTAATTCCTTATGTAAACGGTATAACAACCAACGATTTTGATAGCGGTGAGAGCCTCAATAATTTTAAAGTGGGTGCTGATGCCAAGATATCGGTAGGCAATAGTTTAAATCTTGACCTTACCTTAAATCCAGATTTTTCTACAGTAGAGGTCGATAATTTTATAACCAATCTTACCCGTTTCGAAATTGCATTGCCTGAACGGCGTCAATTTTTTATTGATAATAATGACCTTTTTGGGGGCTTTGGAGGTGGCCGTGATGCAAATCCGTTTTTCTCTAGACGAATAGGTATTGCTACGGATACCGCGGGCAATACTATAGAGAATCGTATTATTGGCGGACTTAGGCTTAGTGGCAAAATTAACAAGGACCTGCGTTTGGGTTTCCTGAACCTACAAACAGAAGAGGACAGCGAGAATGGAATACCTTCCAATAACAACATGATGTTTTCGCTTCAACAAAAAATGTTCTCTCGTTCTAATTTAGGCGTTTTCTTTATTAACAGACAAGCGGTAGGAGCATCTGATTTCTTACCTGAAGATGAAGAGTTTAACCGTGTTATGGGTATTGATTATAATCTGGCATCGGAAGACAACAGCTGGACAGGAAAGTTCTACCTCCACAAGTCATTTCAACCTGAAGATAATGAAGGCAATTACTCCTTAGGTTTTAACCTAGGTAAAAACACTCGAAACTTTTCTGCATTTGTAGATGCGGTTAAAATAGATGAAGAGTTTAACTCAGATCTTGGGTTTATACCAAGAACTGACATTTTTAAACTCGTGAATGTTTTTGAGGCGCGTCTATGGCCTAAAAAAGGTAAAATAAATAATTATGAGGCGCAGGTTTTTAATGAATTTGTTTGGCGGCCAGGATTAGACTACCAACTAGGGGACCATGCTATTTCCCTAGAAACCACTGCAGAATTCAAGAGCCTGGAGAAGTTGAGCACACAATTTTCTAGGAGGTATGTTTTCCTAACAGAAGACTTTGAGCCAACGGGTAACGATGGGGCAATAGCTTTACCCGGAAATCTAGGATACAACTTTAGCAGCTTTGAGATGTCTTTTGAATCCGATAGGCGTAAGGTATTTTCATACAGCATTGAACCGGGCTTTGGTGGGTTTTTTAATGGTAATAGGTATTCATTAGAGACTGGTTTTGATATTAGATTACAGCCGAAAGTACGTATCGGATTTAACGCACAATATGATAGGATTGCCCTCCCACAACCCTATTCCAGCGCAGATATTTTCTTAATAAGTCCACGAGTGGGGATTACCTTCAGCAAGTCAGTTTTCTGGTCTACCCTAGTTCAGTACAGTAATCAACGTGATAATTTGGGCATCAATTCAAGGCTACAATGGCGATTCGCTCCATTATCCGACCTATTTATCGTATACAATGATAATTACTCGGTAGACCTATTTGCTCCTAGATTTCGCTCTATCAACCTTAAACTTTCTTACTGGCTAAATATCTAGCGCCAGCTGTTTAATAAAAATTTAGTACTAGAATGTATATTAGGGTTTTACTGTATCGTTTTCTATTTTAAAATTAACTATTAGATCATGACCAAAGCTTTTTTCTCCTTTATATTTCTTTTCACTTTCTTGGTCGTTTTTGGTCAAGAAAAGCAAAAATCATTTACCGTAAAGTTTATTTCAGAATCTATTATAGCTGATGGAGATTTAGATGAGCCTATTTGGGACATGGCCGAAAGTGTAAATGAATTCTGGGAATATTTTCCGTTAGATTCCATTCAAGCAAAGGAGCAATCAGAAATTAAAATGCTCTATGATGATAAAAACCTTTACATAGCTATAAAAGCAAGTTCTGTTGGTAAGAATTATTCCTTACAATCTTTAAGACGAGATTTCAGGGGCAGTGGTAATGATAGCTTCTCCTTAGTTTTTGACACCTTTAATGATGGCACAAACGCGTTTCTATTTGGCATAAATCCTTACGGGGTTCGAAGAGAGGCTCTACTAGCAAATGGTGGCGCAAATAGAAGCGGTTTCAATCTTTCTTGGGATGTAAAATGGAAAGGGGATGCCAAAATGCATGATGGCTACTTTACAGCAGAAATGATTATCCCGTTTACTTCCTTAAAATTCGAGGAAGGCACCACCAAATGGAGATTTAACAGTTACCGAGTAGACACTCAGTCTAATGAACGCAGCACATGGACCAGGATTCCACAAAACCAATTAATTTATAATTTGGCTTTTATGGGAGAAATGATTTTTGAAAAGCCATTGGGTAAATCAAGAACTCCACTAGCAATCATACCCTATATCAACACACTTGCCCAAAAGGATTTTGAAAGTGACGAAAGTTTAAGCAATTTTAATTTTGGTGGAGACGCAAAGGTAGCTATAGGAAATAGTTTGAATCTAGATATTACCGTAAATCCAGATTTTTCTCAAGTAGAGGCAGATGACCAAGTAACTAACCTCACTCGCTTCGAAATTGGCTTACCCGAAAAAAGACAGTTTTTCATTGATAATAATGACCTTTTTGCAAGCTTTGGTGATCAACGAGATGCTAACCCCTTTTTCTCTAGACGTATCGGAATTGCTAAGGATACTGCAGATAACACTATTGAAAATAAAATTATTGGTGGCATAAGGCTAAGTGGAAAACTCACAAAAGATTTGCGTGTTGGTTTACTAAATATTCAAACAGCAGAAGATCGGCTTAATGAAATTGCCTCTAATAATAATACCATGATTGCACTGCAACAAAGGGTGTTTTCAAGATCTAATATTGGAATGTTCTTCATCAACAAACAGTCCTTTAAAGATTATGACTTTGTTAGTCGTGAAGATGAATATAATAGAGTTTTAGGTCTTGACTATAATTTAGCTTCAAAACAAAACAAATGGAATGGCAAATTCTTTGCACACAAATCATTTAGTCCAGATGATAATGAGGGCAACATAGCAAGCGGAATGATTATGCGTTTCAATTCTAGAAATTGGAACTTTTACAACAAAACGGTTTATGTTAATGAAGATTTTTCCTCTGATTTAGGTTTTGTTCGAAGAACCGATATATTTAAGGAAATTTTAAGTGCAGAACGTGTATTTTGGCCCAAGAGCGGACCTATTCAAAATCATGCGTTTCAAGTATTACCTATATTTATATGGAGTCCTACAAACAACTTTCAAAATACCGATTACGATTTTAGAAGTAGATGGTCTGTGAATTTCAATAATCAATCGCAAGCCGAAATTGGAATTTCTAACAAATATACCTTCCTATTTGATGATTTTGACCCCACGAATACAGATGGAGCTATTGAAATACCTGGAGATCAAGGGTATCATTACAACAATCTAACTGCAAACTATCAATCTGACATGCGTAAAATTTTCTCCTATAGCGTCGAGTCTAACGTGGGTAGGTTTTTTAACGGAAAAAGATTTTCATTAGAAACTATGATGAACGTGCGTTTTCAGCCGAAGGCATTTTTATCTGTGTTACTCAATTATGATAAAATAACATTGCCCAATCCTTACCCAAGTGCAAATATTTGGCTCATAAGTCCTAAAATAGATATTACATTTAGTAAATCGATTTTCTGGTCTACCTTAGTACAGTACAGTAATCAAAGGGATAACTTAGGGTTTAATTCTAGGCTGCAATGGCGCTTTGCTCCGTTATCCGACCTTTTCCTTGTGTACAATGATAATTACTCCGTAGACCAATTTGCTCCTAGATTTCGCTCTATAAACCTTAAACTTTCTTACTGGCTAAATATTTAATAGTAGAATTCATATCAGGGTTTTACCGTATCGTTTTCTATTTTAAACTCAACTATGAGATTATGACCAAAGCTTTTTTCTCCTTTATATTTCTTTTCACTTTTTTGGTCATTTTTGGTCAGGAAAAGCAAAAATCATTTACCGTAAAGTTTATTTCAGAAAATATTATTGCTGATGGTGTATTGGACGAGCCTATTTGGGAAATGGCCGGCAATGGCGCAGATGAATTCTGGGAATATTTTCCTTTAGATTCGATACAAGCAAGAAAGCAATCACAAATCAAAATACTTTATGATGATAAGAATCTATACGTGGGTATCAAGGCATACTCAAGCGGGAAAAATTATGCAACCCCATCGTTAAGGCGTGACTTTAGAGGTAGTGGAAGTGATAGTTTTTCCTTAGTTTTTGACACTTTTAATGATGGCACCAATGCTTTTTTATTTGGAATAAACCCCTATGGAGTTAGGCGTGAAGCACTCATTGCTAACGGCGGCACAGGCCAGAGTGATTTTAATCTATCCTGGGACGTTAAATGGAAAGGAGATGCAAAAATTTATGACGATTACTTTACTGCTGAAATGATAATCCCCCTTACTTCCTTGAAATTTGAGGAGGGTGCTACCAAATGGCGTTTTAACAGCTATCGCATTGAAACGCAATCGAACGAACGAAGTACATGGACAAGAATACCTCAGAATCAACTCATATATAATCTTGCTTTTATGGGAGATATGATGTTTGAAAAACCTTTAGGAAAGTCGCGAACACCATTAGCGCTTATCCCCTATGTAAATAGTTTTGTAGCAAAGGACTTTGAAAGTAGCGACAATCTCAATAATTTCAAGGTTGGTGCAGATGCCAAGATATCTATAGGAAATAGCTTAAACCTTGACCTTACCTTAAACCCGGATTTCTCTACAGTAGAGGTCGATAATTTCATAACCAATCTTACCCGCTTTGAAATTGCGCTGCCAGAACGGCGTCAATTTTTCATAGATAATAATGATCTTTTTGCAAGTTTCGGAGACGGGTTTGATGTAAACCCATTTTTCTCTAGACGTATAGGTATTGCTAAAGACACATTAGGCAATAGCATAGAAAACAATCTTATTGGCGGTGCGCGTCTTAGCGGTAAACTAACCAAAGACCTAAGGATAGGTTTCTTAAACATACAGACGGCTGAGGACTTGGAAAACGAAATCCCTTCCAATAACAACACCATGATAGCGCTACAGCAGCGTGTGTTTTCCCGCTCGAACGTTGGCGTATTCTTTATTAACAAAGAATCCTTTACTGATTATGATTTTCAGGAACCTGAAGATGCATACAATAGAGTTCTAGGCATTGACTATAATCTAGCCTCAAAAGATAATACTTGGAACGGAAAATTTTTCACTCATAAATCATTTCAACCAGGTGATAATAATGGAAACATAGCTTCTGGCGCAACCATACGCTACAACACTAGAAAGTTTAATTTATTTGCAAAAGGTACTTTTGTAGATGAAGATTTTCGTTCTGATCTGGGTTTTATTCGTAGAACCGATATCTTCAAAACAATTCTGAGTCTAGAGCGCGTATTTTGGCCTAAAACAGGGATTGTTCAAAACCATTCGTTTCAATTTTTTCCTAATATTCGATGGAGCCCTAGTAGGGATTTTCAAAATACCGATTACGATTTTCAAACCAGGTATGAGCTTCAATTCAATAATCAATCCCAAGCTAGGTTTGAGCTGACCAATAGCTACACGTTTCTTTTTAATGATTTTGACCCTACAGGAAGCGACGATGCCATCCCAATACCAGGAAATGAAGGCTATCATTATAACAACGTAGAATTTGGGTATGAATCCGATCAGCGAAAACTCTTTTCTTATGAGGTGCAGTCATCCGTAGGGAGATTTTTTAACGGAAACCGATTCTCGGTAGAAGGTACTATGACCATGCGTTTTCAACCCAAAGCCTTTATATCCTTGCTATTCAATTATGACCAAATACAATTACCAAACCCATATCCAAGTGCCGATATTTGGTTGATAAGTCCGAAAGTAGATATTACCTTTAGCAAATCGATTTTCTGGTCTACCTTAGTACAGTACAGTAATCAAAGGGATAACTTAGGTATTAATTCCAGGCTGCAATGGCGCTTTGCTCCGCTATCGGACCTTTTCCTTGTGTACAATGACAATTACTCAGTAAACCAATTTACTCCTAGATTTCGATCTATTAATCTAAAACTATCCTACTGGTTAAATATTTAAAATGAACTACAAAATACTTTGTTCTGACTTGGATGGTACCTTACTCTCTTCAAAGGACAATGTCTCTGACTTTACCATACAAGAGATTAAACGAATACGGAATACAATTCGGATAATTCTGGTATCTGCTAGAATGCCCAGTGGTATGTACTACCTCCAACAACAGTTGGGTATTGAACAGCAACCCATCATATGCTATAATGGCGCCCTTGTTCTACATGGTGACAAAACACTATTATCAGTAACCATTCCTTACTCAATTTTATTGCAAGTACATGAAATGACCACCCTTTTAGAGATAGATTTAGGAGTGTATGCACATGATAACTGGTTTGTTCCCAAAACATCGAAACGCGTAGAAAAAGAGATTAAACACACCAAAACGCAGCCCACTTTTCAACAGACAAAATCTACGCTTGCTAAGCTAAAGCATAGGGGTGCACATAAAGTCATGCTAATGTGCAGTAAGGAAAGTGCAGACCATATTATGCCCCTATTAAAAAATAATTTTAGTAATGAGTTGAATATGTACCGTTCTAATGACACCTTAATCGAAATTGCGCCTAAATCAGTTTCCAAACGTTCTGCCATTGCACATATTCTAAAACAAACGGAATCATTTAAAGACATCATAGCCTTTGGGGATAACTATAATGACATTGAGATGATTGAAGCAGCTGGTTGCGGGGTAGCCGTGGCCAATGCCAGGACCGAATTAAAAACAGTTGCCAATCATATTACATTAGCAAATACAGATAACGGTGTGGCCGACTTTATCCGGAGACATCTGGTTATTTGATTATATTTGAAAAACTTCGCTTTTTGACCATGGAAAATACCCCCTTAGAACCTTTTATCACCAACGACTCCGTCGTATTTGGACTTTTAGCAATAGCCCTAGGTATTATTTTTTATACCTCTAGTATTAAAACAGGGTTTTGGAAAAAATTCTATTCTATAATTCCTGCCGTTCTTATGTGTTATTTACTACCTGCTATTTTAGCAAGTAGTGGTCTCATTTCAGACAATACTTCCAACCTTTATTTTATGGCAAGTCGATACTTATTAC
Source organism: uncultured Maribacter sp. (assembly GCA_964569345.1). Taxonomy (GTDB): domain Bacteria; phylum Bacteroidota; class Bacteroidia; order Flavobacteriales; family Flavobacteriaceae; genus Maribacter. Next base: position 65,805 of record CAZMUV010000006.1, read on the forward strand.
CTGCTGCCCTTGTATTAATGACCCTGAGTATCGATTTAAAGGCGATTGCTAATTTGGGTTCCAAAGCCTTAATCATGTTCCTTACCGGTACTACGGGGATTATCATTGGCGGCCCTATTGCTATTCTTTTGGTTTCAATTTTCTCTCCAGAAACGGTTGGAGGTAACGATTTTGATGCCACATGGCGGGGTCTTTCTACTATTGCCGGAAGCTGGATAGGTGGAGGTGCGAACCAAGCTGCAATGTTAGAGATATTTCAATATAACCCAGAAAAATACGGAGGAATGGTGTTAATAGACATTGTGGTAGCCAATATCTGGATGGCTATTATTTTGCTTGGTGTAGGAAAAACAGAACAGATAGATAGATGGTTAAAAGCCGATACCTCTAGCATAGAAAAACTAAAGCTCAAAGTAACCGAATTCACCGATAAAATTACACGAGTCCCTACTCTTAACGATTATATGATTATGCTTTGCTTGGCTTTTGGCGCGGTGGGTATAGCACACTTTTTTGGAAATAATATTAGCGATTATTTAACTCAGAATTTTGACTCGGTAAGTGACAAAAAGAGTTTTCTCTCCTTTTTGGGGTCTAGTTTCTTTTGGATGGTTGTCTTAGCTACAACCATGGGAATACTGCTTTCATTTACCAAAGCAAAAAACTATGAAGGTGCTGGTGCCAGCAAGATTGGCAGTGTATTTATCTACATCCTAGTAGCCACCATAGGCATGAAAATGGATTTAGGAAAAGTTTTGGAAAACCCTGGTCTAATAGCCGTTGGTTTTATTTGGATTACGATACACGCCGGACTCATGATTTTAGTTGCAAAACTGATAAAGGCACCCTACTTTTTCTTGGCTGTAGGAAGTCAGGCTAATGTTGGTGGTGCCGCTTCCGCACCTGTGGTTGCAGCAGAATTTCATCCTTCGCTTACCTCAGTTGGGGTATTGTTAGCTGTTCTTGGATACGTAGTAGGTACTGGAGGAGCCTTATTTTGCGCCTATTTAATGGAGGTAGCCTCACATTTATAATTCAAAACTAATCGATTTAGAGCAAGTCTATTTACAATAATTTTATTGATATTTGCGGCCTAATAAGATAACATGAAGCAATTCCTATATTCCCTAAGTATTCTATGTTTGGTCGTTTCCTGCGCCGGAGACACTGAAAACACAATGACCGTAAGTGGCAATATAAAGGGGCTCAAAAAAGGCACCCTGTATCTGCAACATGTAAAGGATACTGCGCTTGTAACGGTAGACTCGCTAGAAATTGAGGGAGACGGAAGTTTTACCTTTCAAACAGAACTGGAAAGTCCTGAGCTTTTCTATCTCTACCTTAATAAAAAGGATAATAACGATGTAAACGACAGGCTTTCATTTTTTGCGGAACCTGGTCTTATTACTATTAAAACCAATTGGAATACCTTTGATACCAAAGCTGAAATTACGGGGTCCAAAAGTCACGAAAAACTCCAAGAATATCAAAAAGTAATGTCCAGAAATAATGTAAGAAGTCTTGAGTTGATGCAAATGTCGGCTAACCAAAATGCTGAATATAGTCAGCAAGAATTGGATTCCATAGAATTACTCTACACTAGAAAAATACAACGAAATTATATCTACGCTATAAATTTCGCCATAAATAATAAAGACTCCTACATAGCTCCCTATATCGCCGTTAAGGAAATTCCTGAAGCTAATATAATATACTTAGACTCTATAGCTTCTGTGCTACCTGAGAACATTTCAAATTCTAAATACGGAAAAGAGCTTACCGTATTACTAGCTAAAAACAAATCATAAAAAAAAGCATCCGGATTACGGATGCTTTTTAGGATAAACCTTAGTATTGGGTTTAACTTAGTTTATTCAAATCATCTACCAAACCTTTTGCTTTGGTTTCTAATTCGGAGCGCACAGCTGTTAAGTGTGCTTTTCTATTATCAACATCTTTTTGGTTCACTTTTGCAATTAAATCGTCAAAAGTGGCTATTGCACCATCAATAACTTTTACACCCTCTTTGGAATCTTGCTTACCATTCGCAGCCTCAACTATGTAAACCGCCTCAATGATATCGCCTAATACATAATTGATATCTTTTTTTAAATCTCGAACACTTGCCATTTTACTATATTTTTTTACAAAAGTACAACTTTAACGTTTTAAAAATAAGATTACCATCAAATAGTAACTTCCAATAATTTTGTGCCAGCCGTTTTGATTCGAATACAATTTGCCATTGCGGGTATTAAAACAGTTTCTCCTTTCTTAACAGCTACCTCTCCATCATCTGTACTAATACTGGCAGTACCTGCCACACACATATAAATCGTAAAAGAATCCCTAGCAGCCAAATCCTGCTCAAAATCCTTTGTGAGGGTTAAGAAATTTGTCCTGAAATAAGGACAAGCTACCATATCGTTAACCTGATTTATCACAGTGTCGTAAGTCACCTTAAAATCATCCTTCTTTTCGTAATCCATGGCATCCAAAGCCATTTCCGTATGGAGTTCTCTAAGATTTCCGTCCTTATCTTTTCTATTAAAATCAAATACGCGGTAGGTAACATCAGAGGTTTGCTGTATTTCTGCGAGTAGCACCCCTGCACCTATGGCATGTATTTTGCCAGTATTGACAAAAAAAGTATCCCCTTCTTTTACTGGTTCATAGTTTAGAAGTTCTAATAAGGCATCATCCGCCAAACCCTTAGCATATTCATCTTTGGTTACATTCTTGTTGAAACCAACAATAAGTTCAGATCCTGCATCTGCATCCATAACGTACCACATTTCAGTCTTTCCAAAAGAATTATGGCGCTTTTGTGCTAATTCATCATTAGGATGTAATTGAATAGACAGATCCTGTTTTGCATCAATAAATTTAATTAGGATTGGAAATTCCTTTCCAAATCGCTCTAGGACACTTTTTCCTAAAAGTGCTTCCGGAAATTTATCTATTAAAGTACTCAAAGAAGTGCTCGCCAAATCTCCGTTAGAAACAACAGAAACATCGCCAGAAATCGTTGAAAGCTCCCAACTTTCACCAGTTATATCACTAGTAATAGGCTTGTTTAAAACTTCTTTCAATTTGGTACCACCCCAAAGCCTTTCTTTTAGAATAGGTTGGAACTTTAAAGGATGTATGTTCATGACATCTTTTATTTAAGGTTACTTCTTAGATTCAGATAACGCTTTTAATGCTCTTTTCATGTGTTCAGAAGCATTAATACTATTAAATACCAACATTATAGTTCCGGTTTCGTCCACTACATAAGTTTCCCTACCAGGAAGCAACAATAGACTATTCTTTATTTTAAACTGTTTACGTACCGCATTGTTAGTATCGGATAGTAATATAAACGGTAGGTCGTACTTTTTACCAAATCGGGAGTGACTCTTGGCGGAATCGGCACTAATACCAATCACCTCTGCCCCCAACTTTTTAAAATCCTCGTAACTATCTCGAAAATCACAGGCTTCCTTAGTACAACTAGGCGTGTTGTTTTTAGGATAGAAATAAACAACAAAGGCTTGCTTTCCAATGATGTCCTTTACCGCAAAACGATTACCTTCACTATCAGGCAATGTAAACAAAGGTATTTTATCACCTACTTTTAAACCCATTATCCACTAAATGTTACAAAGTTTCTAGGGGTCTCGTACAAAATAACTTCCAAGTCGTGTTCGGCATCTATATGTGGTCTCAGTTTTTGCCAAGTAACTACAGCTATATTTTCCGCTGTTGGATTCAGCTCCATAAATTCCGGCACCTCTTTGTTTAAATTTTTATGATCAAAGGCGTCCTCAATTTCAGCTTTAATCAAATCCTTTAGCACCTTTACATCTATAACGAAACCTGTTTCAGGATCTATCTTTCCGTTTACACTTACAATAAGCTCGTAATTATGCCCATGAAAATTTGGGTTACTACATTTACCGAATATTTCGGTATTCCTTGTATCGCTCCAATCTTTCCTATACAATCTATGGGCGGCATTAAAATGAGCCCTTCTGCTAACTTTTACTTTCATTTTCTTTCAATATTATCCAACAGATGTTGGTAGAATTTCTCGAATATTATTTTAAACCAAGCGGTGTAGATATGCGGATTAACACTAATATCGTTTTTTATAGCCTTAGGTGTCATCCATTTCCAACTCGCAACTTCGTCAGTATTTATTACCGGGGCATCATCATAATATCCAACCATAACGTGGTCCAACTCATGTTCGGTTAATCCGTTGTCAAAAGGAGCCTTGTAAATAAATGAAAAAAGTTCTTTAAGATTAACCGAGAATCCCATTTCCTCTTGTAATCTTCTTTTACCAGCTTGGATATTAGTTTCTCCTACGCGTTGGTGACTGCAACAAGTATTGGTCCATAACAAGGGTGAATGATATTTATGACCTGCACGTTGTTGGAGCATTGTTTCTCCTTTTTTATTTAAGACAAAAACGGAGAACGCTCTATGTAATAGGGCTTTTTCGTGAGCTTCCATTTTAGGCATGGTACCTATTTGCTCATTATTTTCATTGACTAAAATTACCTCTTCTTCCTTCATTACGCAAAAATAACATCTTTACCTAAGCTAAGGTAATGGAAGATCATAAAATAAATAGATGGTAGTATATAATTTAAGGCCTGGGCATTAGAAAAATCTTGGTGACTTAATATTATCCTTTATAGATATGAAATCATATCTAAAAATAACCTCAAAAGAGCCATCGTTGAACGCTGCACTACCCAATTCGGTTATTTCACGGTCGTAAGCGATACCAATAAGAAAATTATTAGATATGTTAAAGCCCACCATACCACTTACCGCTGCGTCCCACCTGTATGCTGCACCTAGAATAAACTTATCATTGAACATGAAGTTGGCAGAAACATCTACCTGCAAGGGAGCACCTTGGGTAATCTTACTTAAAATGGTAGGTTTGAACTTTAGGAAACGATTTACATCCCAAACGTAGCCTGTCATTAAATAGAAATTCATTTGCTCTTTTGCGGTGGATAAGGAGGATTCCTCAAAATGTGAAGTCTCCAAAAATCTAGGAACAGAGAGACCTGCGTAAAAGGTCTTTGTATGATAGTAAACTCCTGCACCTACATTAGGCGATAGTCGGTTATCAATATCCTGTTGCAAGGTTTGATCTGATGTAAATTGATTCAGTTCAGAAAACCGAATATCCAAAAGATTGATACTTCCTTTCACACCAAAACTTAGACGGGCTTCCTTTGCCATTTGAATGGTATAAGAAAAATCCATATCAAAATTAGTTTCGGACGTAGGACCTATTTGGTCATTTACAATAGAAACCCCCATTCCCAAACCTCTATACCCAATTGGAGAGTGTATGTTAAATGTCTGGGTTACCGGAGCACCATCCAAACCAACCCATTGTGATCTATGTAAAGCAGCTATACTCGTCTGCCCTCTAGTTCCTGCATATGCAGGGTTTATACTTACGGTATTATACATGTACTGCGTATACTGAGCATCTTGTTGCGCTACAGCGGCAACACCAACAAACAACAAAACAATAAGAAAAAGGTCCTTTATGTTAAGCGTTCGGTTTATGTGTAATAGTATACTAAGCATGCTTTTATCTGTTTATATATAAATACCCTGAAAGTGATTTCATATTTCCGCTCGGCTCTTTATAATCAATAATATAAAAATACGTCCCAACCGGTAATTGATTATCCTGATTTACGGTTACCCTTCCTTGAGAAGAACCATCGAACACATTCCCATCCGTATTATAAGCTTTGGTAGTAAATACCGAAACACCCCATCTGTTATAAATACGAACCGTATTCTCGGGATAATTCTCCAAGCCGTCTATACGAAGTACATCGTGGACATTATCGCCATTTGGAGTAATTACGTTGAACACTTCAACAGGTTCTCCTTGAGCTTCTAAATCAGAATCCAAATAGTTTGGAATTCCATCGTTATCACTATCATCGTTAAGGTAATTGCCATCGGTATTTAAGTCTTCATCAATTGTTGCTATTCCGTCGTCATCATCATCCGTATCCCTATAATCGGATTCTTCATCATTATCCGTATTAGGTAAATCATTTATTGGGTCGTCTATTTCGTCATTAACATCTGCGTCTAGAGTGCTATTTCCTTCATATCCATCATCTAATCCGTCGCCATCTTCATCAGAATCGGTAAACAGTGTATCGGCTATACCATCTTGATTAAAATCATGAGCTTCAATGTTATCTGGAATACTATCATTATCACTGTCTTCATCCAAATAATCTGGCAGACTATCTCCATCTGTATCTACAGGGAATACACCTTGTAAGCCTGATGCTTCATAAGCATCGTCTAGTCCGTTACCATTACTATCATTACCACTTGGTGCTATATAATTAGCAGTAGACTGCGCTTCTACGTTATCCGGTATGCCATCATCATCGCTATCAATATCCAAATAATCAGCAATACCATCTTCATCGCTATCCGTTGGGTCTGTCGCAGGGTCATTATCACCATCTAAGTTCAAATCCTCAAAACTGTTTAAAATCCCATCGTCATCACTATCCAAATCTGCTCCTGACGGACTAATAACAATAGTGACCGTTGCGGTACTACAATTTCCTAAGGAATCGCAAACCGTGTACTCAAAAGTATCGGTACCTACGTAATTGTTATTTGGAAAATAATTGATGATATCGTCAGATGGATTATTGGGTGTTCCATTATCATCTGTGGTCAATGAACCATTTGTAGGCTGTGTTGCACTAAACGTACCCAACATAGGTAAGTCGTTATCGTTTATTTGCCAGTTATCTATATTACGTATTTCGTTTATGTCTATAGTAACTAAGTCATCATTGGTATCTACAATCGGCAACACATCTATAGTTACCGTAGCGGTACTGCAATCACCTGAAGAATTACAGATGGTATAATCAAAACTATCCGAGCCATTAAAATCAGGGTCAGGTGTATACGTTACCGTATCGTCCGTAGGGTCGTTTGGCGTTCCACCATCCTCTATAGTTACAGTTCCGTTTGCAGGGTCTGTTGTTGTTAAATCACCTATTGTAGGTAAATCGGAATCGTTATCAAAAATGTCAACTACCAAAGAATCATCCTCATCAATAGAAACAATATCATCTACCAAATTAGCAGCCTGACTTAAACATACCACCGTAAAATTGGGTAGGTTATTGTCATTCCCCGCTTTAGTTAGGGTGGCTGTATATTTGACCACAGTTTGGTCTGCAATAACAGTTGGTTGAGTTTGGTCACCAGTGACTGTAGGAGACCAACTTACTGTTGCCCCTGTGGGAATGTTGGCTCTAATATCTAAGGTTACCTCATTATCGGGCGTAGTGCAATCCGTTACAATAAAATATCCAGTTGCATTGGAGCCGCATACCGTACCATCGTACGTAGCATAGTAAATACCAGGTATAGTAACTTCTAGAAACGAATCGGTTCCTAGTACGGTAGCCGTATCAGAAGCCTCATACCATTGGTAGTTATTCTGATCCGTATCGTCAGGCGCCTGTAATAAAAATTGGGCGTTGGATACGAAAGCACCTAGCATTGTAATTACAATACTAAGGATTAACGTTTTATATGTAAGGATATTTTTCAAATCGATTCTAGGTCGTTTCTTGGTTTACTTACTTAACTACAAATACTACGTTGATTAATGAGTTATAATCTGGTGGAGTCCCTACTACATCATATTGTAAAACACCACTAGCATTAATGCTATCAATGTTAAGTACTGCAGGATCTGCAAAAGTCACGTAATAATATAAATCAGTGGGACCATAAAATGGGACGGTAGCCGGTGCACCTGTACTTGCAGTAAAGTTTAAAGCAGAACCGTCATACTGATCTAAATATTGCTGATATAAATCCACAGTTACATTGTTAACTATTACAGAAGCATCTATGGCGATTGATGGAGGGTAGAATATATTTGGTCTTGTGTTGGCAACGATATATGGGGTTGCTATGGAACCATCGCCAGTAATAGAAATATCATTACCGGCGGTTACTATAGTTTCTGTGCCATC
>CAZMUV010000007.1:0-72374 GCA_964569345.1 uncultured Maribacter sp.
AAAGTATTTGAAATATGCCATTGGAGAAATTATCCTTGTGGTTATTGGAATTTTAATTGCATTAAGCATTAATAATTGGAATGAAAACAGAAAAAATAAATCTATATGGAATAATTATACTGAATCTCTAATTAAAGATTTAAAACAAGACACTATAACATTAAACACAATAACTAATTTTATAGAAAGTGATAATGCAGTTCAAATAAGATTAGCTGAACGCCTCTCTTCTCATAATGCAACTATCGATACGCTTAAAAAAATTGCTAGAAACGAATTAGTGTTAGGCTTCAAAACCTATAGACCGCCAAACAACAAAACTTTTCTCGCTATGCAAGCAAATGGAACAATCGATTTTTTTGATGAAGAAACTTATAGTTACCTATTGGACCTACAAACTACTCAAGACATTGTAGAATCGATTGTTAATGCAAACAATTCCGTTTTCTTAACACAAATGACAAACTTTATGTCGAAATATCCTCTTAATGAAATCAATTCGATTAAAGGACCTTTATTGGACAAAGCTTGGGAAAATGCAGATGCGGATGATTTATTTAGTACGGTTGAAAGTTATATGTCTGCCAAAAAATTAATGAATACATATACCGGAGAAAGATACAATGAATTATTAATCTTAACTGAAAAGGTATTAGACAGACTAATTACAATTCAAGAGAGTCAACAAAAATAAATCAAAAAGCAATAAATAACTAAAGCAAAAGACGGATAAAATTAATTGCTAGTGCAAGTCTATTAACGAAAATCCTCGAGAATTTTCTTTTCGGTTTGCACTTGTTAAATTAGGTGCTTAAACAAGCAACTAATCTTATATAACTCGTTAAGGCCGATTACCTGAGGACATTATGAATTCAAGAACTTAACGCAACAAAATCTAAAAATATAGATTCTATCTAATTAATTAGGCCTGCTAAAGGCCACTTCAGGATTCTCGCTCTTTTGCTTTCGGAATAATCGCTGCTGCTGTTTAACGGTCATGGTGCTGCCATCGTGACTCCAGCCTGGAGGTCCGAAGATATACATCAACTTATCCGATAATTTATTAGTCTTCTTGGTGTCGTTCCAAATATCTTTAAACTCGTGAGTTAAGATGACAATAGGGTTGTTTGAACTTGGCGCATGAATTACGCCATATTTCACATCAATTGAATCATCCAACTCCAGCCAGGTTCCAAACATTCTATCAAAAATATTCAAGAATCCGCCGTGGTTTTTATCCAAGTACTCTACATTTTGCGCATGATGAACCTGATGCATGGTGTGGGTGTTCATGAATTTCTCAAAAATACCAAGCTTAGGCAGAAGAACCGTGTGCAATTGAAATTGCCACAAAGCCTCTATTCCTAAACAGAACACGACCATTTCTGGTGCAAATCCAAGTGCAGGCATCCACATGTAGAAAAATGGCTTGTAAAGCAAGGTAAACCAGCCATTACGGACTGCCGTACCTAAATTAAAGTTATCTGAAGAATGGTGAACGATATGCGCCGCCCAAAGGATACGAATCTCATGGTTTGCCCTATGAAACCAATAGTACGTAAAATCATCGGCTAATTGACATAGTAACCAGATATACCAAGCATATCCAAAAGACTCATAACCCAAAACATGGGTACGGACGCCTTCTATTTCCGGATTAAACAAGTCATAAACAAAGGTGAAAATAACGATTGCGGAAACCACTTTTAAAAGCGCAGCGAGTATTGCTGAACCAACCCCCATGAATCCACTTGCAAATAGATCATTCCAATTATACAAGTCATGATGTTCATCATGATTTTTACTGTAGGTAAGTTCTAATAGTATAAAAATTATAAAACAAGGTGCTCCATACACCAGAGGGTTTGTCAAATCCATTTCGCTAATTCAATTTTTTTTTAAATATACCTATTAATGTAACCAAACAATAACTTGTTTAACCTTTGGCTTTCGAACAATAAACATAATACGTTCAACCCTAAACAAGCTATTCTTCTTTTGACTTTTTTAGAATTTGATTTTGTTCCGTCATCAGTTTTTCGAGGTTAGATAGCAGCTGTATTTGCTTTGGAGTTTCAACTTCTTTATTGTCAGGGTCTTCCGCTTTGTCCTTAAATCGATTTACAAATTTAAGGACTATAAAAATAGTAAAGGCAACAATAGCAAAATCTATCATCACTTCTAGGAACTCCCCATACCCGATAGCAACTTCCTCCCTACCATCCATCTCAGCTCTCAGAATCATTTTTTTATTGGCAAGGTTTACCCCGTCTGTTAATAAGGACAACGGCGGCATCACAATTTTTTTAACCAGCGAATTAACGACATTGTTAAATGCGGTACCAATAATAATACCAATGGCCATATCTATCATATTGCCCTTGACCGCAAAATTCTTGAATTCTTTAAAAAGGTTTTTCATGGTATGCGTTAGAAAAGTGTGATTTGTCCCTCCCCGTCATCGTCCGCATCGGTTTCGTTTTCGGGACTGCTGTTCTGTTCACCGCTATCTTTTAGAGATGCAGGTTTGCGTTCTGATACATTTTCTTCATCTACCACTTCCATATCCTTGGCTTCTTCTACGGGAGCTTCCTCATAAGGCAATGCGTCTAATGAATTGATATTTTTCACCTTTTCAGAAGTCAATTGATTACCTAAAGCTTTTATTCCTTTAACCGATATAAAATCTTCTACATCAATAGATTGATTTTCTTTTGGGTCTTTTCCTCTTGGTTTTGGAAATTCCAATTCTATCATGGGCCTCCAATCTGTAGAAACGAGTTCCAAATAGGATTTTGGATGTTCAGAAATGAATATATCCTCTCTATTTTCACTTTCTATAACAAAACGTTTTACATAAAAACGTTCTTTTTCTCCTTCCCAGTAAATAGCAGATATTGGTTTTTTAGGATTCCATTTTTCCAACACAATCATATCGTCATCAAAATGAGATGTGACTACTGGTAAAATCGTTTTAGCTACTCCTTTTTGATTGATAATTAGCAAAAAGTCTTCTCCTCTAAATTCTCCAATAAGCTCTCCTCTACCATCAACATTTAGGCGTCTAACCACATCATCGAACCAAATTTTCCTTGGCTTTAAAGTAGAAACCCCCTTTTCCTTCAGCTCTATACGCTTAACCGTATATTTGGTAACAATATTTCCTTTGGACACACGACCCTTTATGCGGACATCTGCAAAATCAATATCCCATTTCAGTTTCTTTATACTGCCAGCCTGCCTTAGGTTTACAGTGACCACTTCTGCCTCTCCGTTGGGATTAGCTGAAAAATAAAGCACATCTGAATTAGGCTTACCTGCCGTTAAATCGTAAGATTTGTCCCGTGTAATAGATATAACATTGAACCTCTTTATAAAAGACGGGCCGCCTTTACCATCTTTATAAACTAAATTATAAGTGGTACGCTTATCCTTTTTCTTAAACACAGCGACATAAATGATATTCTTCCCTACAAAGATTTTGGAATCTACCTTATTCACCTGCATTTTACCCTCTTTGGTAAAAACAATGATATCATCAATATCACTGCAATCGGTCACATATTCGTCACGTTTAAGAGAGGTACCTACAAAGCCTTCTTCACGGTTTACGTATAGTTTGGTATTTCGGATAGCAACTTTGGTCGCTTCGATATCATCGAATACACGAATTTCTGATTTTCGACCTCTATCCTTTCCATAGGTCTCTTTCAGCCTATTAAAATAAGCGATAGCCCAGTCTATTAAATTTGCTAGATGATGCTTTACCTCAGCAATTTTCTCTTCTAAAGTATCAAGATATTGCTGCGCTTTTCCTAAATCAAATTTTGATATTTTCTTAATTTTAATTTCCGTAAGGCGTAAAATATCATCCTCAGTAACAGCACGTCTTAAATGCTTTGTATGTGGCGCTAAACCTCTGTCAATAGCTGCTATTACACCCTCCCAGGTTTCCTCTTCTTCAATATCTCGGTAAATTCTGTTCTCAATAAAAATCCGTTCCAAGGAAGCGGCGTGCCATTGCGCCTCTAATTCTGAGAGCTGAATTTCTAACTCTTGTCGCAACAATTCTACCGTAGCATCCGTTGAACGCTTTAACATTTCCGTTACGCCAATAAACAGAGGCTTGTTATCTTCAATGATACACCCTAATGGAGAAATAGAAGACTCACAAGCGGTAAACGCATAGAGCGCATCAATTGTTTTATCGGGAGATATTCCGGAAGGGAGATGTACCAAAATCTCAACATCTGCCGCTGTATTATCTTCAATTTTTTTGACCTTAATCTTCCCTTTTTCGTTCGCTTTTAAAATAGATTCAATTAAAGAAGAAGTATTGGTTCCGTAAGGTATCTCATTGATTACTAATGTGTTCTTGTTTAATGTAGCTATTTTTGCGCGTACTCTTATTTTTCCACCACGAAGTCCGTCATTGTAATTATTTACATCAATAATCCCAGCCGTAGGGAAATCAGGGTATATCTTAAACCGCTGCCCTTTTAAATGCTTTATAGAGGAATCTATAAGTTCGATAAAGTTATGCGGAAGCACTTTTGTTGAAAGTCCTACTGCGATACCTTCAGCTCCTTGTGCCAACAACAAAGGAAACATCACCGGAAGGTTTACCGGCTCTTTTTTACGGCCATCATAGGATTGTTGCCATTCTGTAATCTTAGGACTAAAAACAACGTCTAAGGCAAACTTTGAAAGTCGAGCTTCAATATATCTAGACGCCGCAGCCCTATCGCCTGTAAGTATATTTCCCCAGTTTCCTTGCGTATCTATCAACAGGTCCTTTTGACCCATTTGCACCATAGCATCAGCAATACTAGCATCCCCATGTGGGTGATACTGCATGGTGTGCCCAACAACATTCGCTACTTTATTATAACGCCCATCATCCAATTCCTTAAGCGCATGCATTATACGACGCTGAACAGGCTTAAACCCATCTTCTATTGCAGGAACCGCACGCTCTAAAATTACATAAGAAGCATAATCAAGGAACCAATCTTTATACATGCCTGTAACTTTCGTTAAAGCATTATCCTCTTCTTCTTCAATAATAGGGGCCTCTTGAGAGATACCATCTGATTCACTATCAGCAGCTGCATCTTGATTTTCATTCAAGCCTTGCTCATTCTCCGAGTGGTTTTCATCATCAGCAGGTAAATTCAAATCTTCTTCATTCTCTTCCATAAAGGACTACTATCTGTTCTGGTTTTGCTTATTGGTCTTCTTCAACTAAATCAATCTCAACCTTAAGATTTTCAATAATAAACTTTTGACGATCAGGTGTGTTTTTGCCCATGTAGAAACTTAATAGTTCTTCTATGGACATGCCTTTATCGAGCATCACTGGTTCTAGTCTAATATCATCTCCTATAAAATGGACAAATTCATCCGGAGATATTTCTCCCAAACCTTTAAATCGGGTGATTTCAGGTTTACCTGTTAATTTCTGTACTGCATTTCTTCGCTCCTCCTCGCTATAGCAATAAATAGTATCCTTCTTGTTACGTACGCGAAATAACGGGGTTTGCAAAATATACAAGTGGTTCTCTTTTATCAATTCTGGAAAGAACTGCAAAAAGAAGGTAATTAGCAATAGTCGTATGTGCATTCCATCCACATCGGCATCCGTAGCAATTACGATATTGTTGTATCGAAGGTCTTCTATGGATTCCTCAATGTTTAGAGCCGCCTGTAAAAGGTTAAACTCTTCATTTTCGTATACTATCTTTTTAGACAACCCGTACGAATTCAAAGGCTTACCCTTTAAACTAAAAACCGCTTGCGTATTTACATCACGTGACTTGGTAATGGAACCGGAAGCAGAATCGCCCTCTGTGATAAAAAGCGTACTTTCTAGGTTTCTATCCTTTTTAGTATCCCCTAAATGAATACGGCAATCCCGTAATTTCTTATTGTGAAGATTTGCTTTCTTAGCCCGGTCCTTGGCCAATTTACGAATACCAGACAATTCTTTTCGCTCCCTTTCCGCTTGAACAATTTTTCGCTGTATAGCTTCTCTTGTGTCTGGATTTTTATGCAGGTAATTATCGAGGTACTTACCAACAAAATCATTGATATAGCTGCGCACCGTAGGTAATTTACCGCCCATATCCGTAGAACCTAATTTTGTTTTCGTTTGACTTTCAAAAACAGGCTCCATTACTTTTATGGCAATCGCAGAAATTACAGATTTACGAATATCAGAAGGGTCATAATTCTTACCATAGTGTTCTCGAATCGTTTTTACCAACGCCTCGCGATACGCAGTTTGATGCGTACCGCCTTGGGTTGTATTCTGACCGTTTACAAACGAATGGTATTCTTCACTATACTGAGTTTTACTATGCGTAATGGCAATTTCGATATCATCGCCTTTTAAATGTATAACTGGATACAGAAAATCTTCTATATTATTATTGTCTTCTAAAAGGTCCTTTAAACCATTTTCTGAATAGAATTTCTCCCCATTAAAGTCAATTGTCAAACCCGGATTTAGATAGACGTAGTTTTTGAGCATACGCTCTACGTATTCATTACGGTACTTATAATTTTTAAAAATAGCTTCATCAGGACGGAAGGATACTTTGGTTCCTTTTCGCTGTGAGGATTCGTTTGGACCTTCTTCTTTTAAAAGATTACCTTGACTAAATTCTGCTGTTTTAATTTTGTTATCTCGGGAAGATTGTACTTCAAAAAAGCTAGAAAGCGCATTTACTGCTTTTGTACCTACCCCGTTTAATCCTACAGACTTCTTAAAAGCTCGAGAATCATATTTACCTCCGGTATTCATTTTGGACACGACATCAACAACTTTACCCAATGGAATACCCCGACCAAAATCGCGAACCTTAACCAAACCATCCTTAATTCGGATTTCAATAGTCTTACCGGCACCCATTACAAATTCATCGATACAGTTATCAATGGTTTCTTTTAGTAGAATATAGATACCATCATCTGCAGAAGAACCATCACCAAGTTTTCCAATATACATGCCAGGTCGCAATCGGATGTGTTCTTTCCAATCGAGTGAGCGTATATTATCCTCTGTATATTTGGTGTCTTGGGACATTAAAGTAAATGGTTTATGAAAGTGATGTTAAAGATAGTACGACTCGGAAAAAGAAAAAACCCCTATGGCCTAAAGTAATTAACAATGAATTTCCTGTTTTTGTTGATAGCTATGCCATATGATTAGCTAGCGTTCTCTTTGGATACCTTTATTATTTGCTGTTATTAACCACATAAAAGCTGATACATATCATTGTAAAATCAAGTTAGGATGTTTACCTTCAAAATCGATTTTGAAACTTATGGATTTTATAGATTATTATAAAGTTTTGGAAATTGATTCCAAAGCTTCCCAAGCCGATATAAAAAAGGCATACCGAAAACTGGCGCGTAAGCTGCATCCGGATTTGAATCCCAATGACGCCGAGGCAAAACGGAAGTTTCAACAAATAAACGAAGCCAACGAAGTACTAAGCGACAAGGAAAAGCGAAAAAAATATGATACCTACGGCAAGGATTGGGAACACGCGGATGCTTTTGAGGAAGCCAAAAGAAATCAGCGCTCGGCTTCTGGTGGTAACGGAAGACGCTATGCATCGAGCGGAAATGCTGGAAATCAAGATTTTTCCGATTTTTTTGAATCTATGTTCGGTGGCGGTGGTTATAGCACAGGCGGCAGAAGCACCGCACAGTTTAAAGGTCAGGATATGAATGCAAGTCTGAATCTTAAGCTTTCGGATGTATTAGCGGATCAGAAACAAACTTTGGATTTAGGTACTAAAAAAATTAGGATTACCATTCCAGCTGGCGTGGAAGATGGCCAAACCATTAAAATTAGTGGTTATGGAGGAGCTGGTGTCAATGGCGGCCCCAAAGGTGACTTATACCTCACGTTCCAAGTATTAAACAACACGGATTTCAAGCGTGTAGGAAGCGATTTATACATGACCCAGGTCGTAGACCTATACACTGCATTACTGGGTGGTGAAATAGAAATCAAAACGCTAACGGGGAAAGTAAAACTTAAGCTAAAACCAGAAACGCAGAACGATGTAAAGGTGAAGCTAAAAGGGAAAGGCATGCCAGTCTACAAGAAAAAAAATGTTTCTGGGAACCTTTACGTTACCTATAAAATTGAAATGCCGACTAACCTATCCGATAAAGAGAAAACCCTTTTTACAGAACTCTCACAATTACGAAACTGATGGAAAAAGAAAATCTAATTTTGGTAAGTCACTATTGCAAGCAGACGAGCACATCAATTGCATTTATAGACTCCTTACAAGAATATGGCTTTATACAAGTGCTTTTAGTGGAAGCGCATAAGTATGTTTACCCTCAAGATATTGAGGAAATAGAACGTATAAACAGATTACAAGAAGAATTAGGTATAAACCTGGAAGGAATAGACGCCCTTAACCACCTATTACTGAAAATAACCCACTTGGAGAAAGAGCTTAAAATCACTAAAGATCGTTTGCGTATTTATGAGCCCAGTTAAAGAGTAAGGTCGCTGAACTGTGCTACAAAAATTCTAAGAATGAATTTTAAAAGGATGAAGCTAAGTTTTGGTTCTGCCTTGTCAACTAATCATTGTAAGCGGTAAGTAAACTTTTTTACACGTTTACAATAAATTGGGAACACTCAAGAAATCCTTAGACATTAAATCTAAAATGCATCACATCACCATCCTTAACGATGTAGTCCTTCCCTTCTACCCTCATTTTACCCGCCTCTTTTACTTTAGCTTCGCTTCCGTAGTCTACGTAATCGCTATATGAAATAACCTCGGCCCGGATAAAGCCTTTTTCAAAATCGGTGTGAATGACACCTGCTGCCTGTGGTGCCGTAGCACCAATTGGAATAGTCCAAGCACGAACTTCTTTAACTCCTGCGGTAAAATAAGTTTCTAGTTTCAAAAGTTTATACGCACCACGAATGAGCTTTGCGGACCCTGGTTCCTCTAATCCTAAATCCTCTAGAAACATTTGTCGCTCCTCGTAGGTTTCCAATTCTGTAATATCAGCTTCCGTACCTACCGCCAAAACGACCACTTCCGCATTTTCATCGGCCACAGCGGCTTTTACCTTTTCTACATAATCGTTTCCAGAAACAGCAGCTTCCTCATCAACATTACATACGTACATTACGGGCTTATCCGTAATAAACTGTAAAGGGGTTACAAATTCTATTCTATCCTCTTTAGAAAACTCTAAAGCTCTTACAGATTTTCCTGCTTCTAGACCAGTCTTTATAGCAAGTAAAACACCTTCTTCTTTCTGAGCTTCCTTATTCCCCGTTTTAGCGGTTCTTTTAACTTTTTCTAACTTTTTATCGACCGTCTCCAAATCTTTAAGCTGAAGTTCCATGTCTATGGTTTCTTTGTCTCGTATAGGATTTACGTTACCATCTACGTGAACGATGTTATCATCGTCAAAACAACGGAGTACATGCAAAATGGCATCGGTTTCTCGTATATTACCTAAAAACTGGTTGCCTAAACCTTCCCCTTTACTGGCTCCTTTTACCAATCCTGCAATATCTACGATTTCAACCGTAGCAGGCAATACCCTTTCAGGGTTAACCAATGATTCTAATTTTTGCAATCTCGCATCTGGTACATTTACGACTCCAATATTTGGCTCAATGGTACAGAAGGGAAAATTAGCGCTTTGTGCCTTTGCATTAGACAAACAATTAAAAAGGGTCGATTTACCTACGTTTGGCAATCCTACGATACCTGCTTTCATGGGTGTGTTTTTTTAAACGATGCAAATATAGTTTTTACTGGAAGAATGAAGGCTTGTTGTCAATCCAAATTTTAAATGGAAGATAATCAATGCAACGAAAACAGGCCAAGCAGTATTTAGTGGAGCTACAGTTATAAACGCATCTGAAACTTTGATATCTTTTTACGAAAGATATTCATAAATGACTTATTGTGGGTATCACTTTACTTAATTAGATACAATGTTCTATTTATCATTGAACTCTGAGTTTTATCACTTTTTAATCTCTTATATGGAAAAGCTGCCTATTTTTGGGTAGCTTTTTTTTCGATTTACTATGCATGAACTTTATGGTACTAATTTAGCTAAGGTCTATGATGAAATCTACCAAGGTTTTATAAATTATCCTCAGGAATATCAATTCTATAAAAAGATTTGTCAAAAGTATGGGGCTTCAAATATTCTTGAATTAGCCTGTGGCACGGGTAATTTAGCTCCTTTTTTTATAAAGGATTTTAAAAATTACTTTGGATTAGATTATAGCGAAGCAATGCTTGCCATTGCAAGGAACAAAAACCCTAATGCAAATTTCACTCAAGGAGATATGCGTCAATTTAGCACCAAA
Organism: uncultured Maribacter sp.; assembly: GCA_964569345.1. GTDB lineage: Bacteria > Bacteroidota > Bacteroidia > Flavobacteriales > Flavobacteriaceae > Maribacter. The sequence continues at coordinate 10,381 of CAZMUV010000007.1, forward strand.
GAACAACTTGATGCGATACTAATAACTGGTCGCTCTACTAGTTATTTAACGTCGGATTCAGATTTGGAAGCGACATTTTCATCGGTACGTGAAAATTTAAAAACAAAAGGAGTATTTATTTTCGATTGTATTGATTCAGAACGTTTCATGCGCTATATTTTAGAAAACAAAAACGTAAGACACGAATCAAACGCGAATGGGAAAGAATTTTATCGCGATTCTAAATGGAGAAAAATAGAATCGGAAAGCTACCAGTTAATAGATTGGAAGGCCAAGTATTTTAAAATTGAAAATGATAATAAAATATTTTTAGGCCAAGACCAAACTATTTTCAGGGCCTTTAACTCATCCGAAATAAAACAAAAACTAAAATCTTCTGGGTTTAAACTCCTAGAAATTTTTGACCGTCCCACTTATGCGTTTGATACATATATGTTCGTCGCAGAGAAAGTAGAAAATTAAAAAGTCTTACCCCTCGGGATGCATAAATTTTTGTTTTCCAAGCAGTACTTCTTCAGTCTCTACGTGGCTATCATCCGGAACGCAACAATCTACCGGGCATACCGCAGCACATTGTGGCTCTTCATGAAAGCCCATGCATTCTGTGCACTTATCCGGAGAGATATAATAGACTTCATCACTAATGGGTTCCTGAACTTCATCGGCATTTACCGATTTTCCATCAGGTAGTACGACATTGCCTTCAAGAGAGGTCCCATCGCTATACCTCCACTCGTCCGCCCCTTCGTAAATTGCCGTATTTGGGCACTCTGGTTCACAAGCACCACAGTTTATACATTCATCCGTTATTATAATAGCCATAATTTTCTTTTAAACATGCGTCGTCTTACAACGAATTCTTTTTCAATATATTCCAAAACATTGGTTAAAAATGTTTTCCGAAGTATCCTTACTTTTGCACAAAGATAATCCCTAAAATTTCCTTTTACAAATATAATGACCGGACACAATCCCAATATTCAAGCTTTTGTTAAACTTGGCGAATTTCTCGGTGAATGCTGCACTGCAATAGAAAATAAAACCAGTATGCGTGGAGAAAATCTGGAATGGTTTTCAAAATTTAGCCATACCATAGAAACGGCTCAGCATCACAACGGCTGGTTTACCCAAGAGAATTTACTATTTGCTTTGAAACAATGGTCTTTGGCACTTTCCAAAGATACTCTTGAGCATTGGTTATCCAACTACGATCTGTCTAAGAACCAAACTAAACGTGTTGCGCTAATCTTAGCCGGAAATATACCTTTGGTAGGGTTTCATGATTTACTGGCTGTACTAATAACAGGAAATACAGCAATCGTAAAACTCTCAAGTAATGATAAACTGTTGCTACCCTTGATTGTTGATTATTTGGTGTTTCTGAATCCAAATTTTACAGATAGCGTTCAGTTTACCGAGGAACGCTTAACTGGTTTTGATGCTGTAATAGCTACCGGCAGTAATAATACCGCTCGCTATTTTGAATATTATTTTGGGAAAAAACCAAATATCATACGTAAGAATAGGAATTCTGTTGCTATTCTTACCGGCAAAGAGTCGGAGCAGGAACTAGCCGCCTTAGGGGAGGATATATTTAGATATTATGGATTAGGGTGCCGAAGTGTTTCTAAATTATTTGTACCCAAAGGATATAACTTTGATAGGTTTTTCACGGCACAATTTCCGCATAATCAAATCATCAATCAGCATAAATACGCCAATAATTATGATTATAACAAGGCTGTTTATCTCATGAGTGAATTTAATATTCTAGATAACGGTTTTCTAATGCTAAAAGAGGATGCGAGTTATGCCTCCCCTATTGCTACTATCTTTTACGAAACATATGACACCCAAGAGGGGATAAAACAAAGAATAGCATCTGACAAGGAGGCTATACAGTGTGTGGTTTCCGACGGTTTGTTTCCAAACGAAATAGCCTTTGGAAAAACACAAACACCCGAACTATGGGATTATGCAGATGGTGTGGATACTGTTGAATTCCTGTTAAAAACATCCTAGAATTAATTAAACTCAACAAGACACGGTAGTTGGAAATTTCTGACCTTTACCCGATATTAATCAAGTGCATAAAGTAGCGGTAATCCGTCCTGAATATGGAAATGGATTTTTACGGTGAATTATAGCTAAAAAGCCAAAAGGCTAGGAATTAAAAGCAAACAAATGAAAAAACATAATTTTAGTGCTGGGCCATGTATATTACCACAAGAAGTATTGTTAAAAGCCTCGGAGGCAGTTATGGATTTTAACGATTCTGGTCTTTCGTTAATCGAAATATCACACCGAAGTGCCGATTTTGTGGAGGTTATGGAGAAGGCGAGATCCTTAGCATTGGAACTTTTAGGTTTGGAAGGCAAAGGATATAAAGCTTTATTTCTGCATGGTGGCGCCAGTTTGGAGTTCTTAATGGTTGCCTACAACCTTTTAGAAAAAAAGGCTGGGTATTTAAATACGGGTACCTGGAGCGATAAAGCAATCAAAGAGGCTAAACTTTTTGGAGAAGTTTTAGAGGTTGGATCATCAAAGGATGAAAATTTTAATTACATCCCAAAAGGGTATAGCGTACCAAAAGGATTGGACTATCTACATTTAACTTCCAACAACACCATTTTTGGAACACAATTCAAAAAATTTCCAATTACCGATGCACCACTGGTTTGCGATATGAGTTCGGATATTTTTTCAAGAGTACTGGATTTTTCACAATTCGACTTAATTTACGCTGGAGCCCAAAAAAATATGGGTCCTGCTGGCACTACTTTAGTCATTGTAAAAGAGGATATTCTAGGTAAAGTAACTAGAAAAATTCCTTCGATGCTCGATTACCAAGTCCACATAGGCAAGGACAGCATGTTTAATACCCCAGCTGTTTTTCCGGTATACACTTCAATGCTTACGCTGGAATGGCTAAAAAATCTAGGAGGTATCCAAGCCATAGAAAAAGTAAATGAAAACAAGGCACGGTTACTCTACTCGGAAATAGATTTAAATCCTGTTTTTGATGGATACGCCAATAAGGCAGATCGGTCTATAATGAATGCCACGTTTAGTATTACCGAAGAAGGTTTAAAAAATACTTTCGAAACCTTACTAAAGGAAGCTGGGATAAACGGTCTTAACGGGCATAGGTCTGTTGGCGGTTACAGAGCAAGTATGTATAATGCATTATCTCTTGACAGTGTAGGTGTTTTAGTAGATATAATGAGTGAAATGGAACGCAAAGGGTAAATCAAAGCCTTACAATGGATGTGTCTTAAAGTAGAAAATTACAATACCGTACGATATAAATAATTATATATCAATTGGTTAAAGAGTTTATATAAATGAAAATATTAGCAAACGACGGTATATCCCAAGCCGGAAAAGAAGCACTTGAACAATCAAATTTTGAAGTAGTTACCGTTCATGTGGCCCAAGAGCAATTGATACAATTTATCAATGAGAATGATATTACAGGTCTTTTGGTAAGAAGCGCAACACAAGTAGGTAAGGATGTAATAGACGGTTGTACCGGTTTAAAACTCATAGGCCGAGGAGGAGTTGGTATGGATAATATAGAAGTAGCTTATGCTAAAAAACAAGGGGTGCATGTAATTAATACACCTGAGGCCTCTTCGGAATCTGTAGCAGAATTGGTTTTTGCCCACTTGTACGGCGCCGTGCGTTTTTTGTACGATGCAAATAGAAATATGCCTTTAGATGGCGATAGTAGCTTTAAGCAGTTAAAGAAAGCATATTCTAAAGGAACGGAACTTAGGGGTAAGACCCTTGGTATTATTGGTTTTGGAAAAATTGGGCAGGCGACTGCAAAGATTGCTTTAGGAGTAGGAATGAACGTCGTCTATTTTGATACGGCTATCGAGAATTGTACGTTAACCCTTAGATTTTTTGACGAACAAGAGGTATCCTTTGCGCTTAAGTCTAATAGTAAGTCGGAAGTTTTAAAGACTTCGGATTTTATATCAATACATGTTCCAGCACAAAAAGGTTATATTTTGGGAGCAAAAGAATTTGAGCAGATGAAGGATGGTGTAGGTGTCTTAAATGCAGCTAGGGGTGGCGCACTAGATGAAGTTGCATTAATCAATGCCTTAGAAAATAAAAAGGTCGCATTTGCTGCTTTGGATGTCTTTGAATCCGAGCCTAGTCCTGAAATACGAATTTTGATGCATCCTAATATCTCCCTTAGTCCGCATATCGGTGCTGCTACCCTAGAAGCACAAGACCGTATTGGGTTAGAACTTGCCAATCAGATTATTACACTCTTAAAATAGTGTTGATAGGCATACTTTTTAAAACTCTTTTTGTACATTACCACAAACATTAAATTAACTATATATTATTATGTCAGGATTATTAGATTTACTTAACAGCCCAATGGGCAAACAATTAATAAGCGGTGTAGCTGGCCAGACAGGACAGCCAGAAGGAAAAACATCAGATGTACTAAGTATGGCAATGCCCTTAATTTTAGGCGCCATGAAAAAAAATGTTTCTTCACCCGATGGTGCTGCTGGTCTTATGAGTGCTTTATCTGGAAAACATAACGGTGGTATTTTAGATAATCTTGGAGGTCTTTTTGGAGGTGGTGTAGACGATTCTGTAATGCAGGACGGTGCAGGCATACTTGGTCATGTATTTGGGAACAAACAACCACAAGTAGAAAATGCGCTTAGCCAAAAATCTGGCTTGGATGCTGGTTCTATTGCACAAATCTTAAAAATAGCTGCACCGATTGTAATGGGCTATATAGGAAAACAGACTGCACAAAGCAACGTAAGCGATGCTGGCGGAATGAATGCATTATTAGGTAGTATGTTAGGTGGACAACCTCAAGAAAATCAGAGTTTAATCACTACATTATTGGATGCAGACGGAGACGGAAGTATCTTGGATGATGTAGCCGGAATGGTTATGGGAAGTACTAAGCAAAAAGGAGGTCTTGGCGGACTTTTAGGAGGTTTGTTCGGAAAATAAATATCAAAATATTTTAGTATTAGAAGCCGTTTGTATTCCAAAGCGGCTTTTTTTGTATCTTAACATGATGAAAAAGAAAAGAAACATGAAAAATCTATTTGTTGTTATTATTTGCAGCATTAGCCTAGTATGGCTCTCCGGGTGCGGAGCTTCTAAAGAGGCATTATCAATATCTGAAGAGGAAAAAATGGCTTTTGCTGCCGAGGAAGATGAGCCCGTAAGTATTTCAAACGAAGATGTAGAGTACGAGATAACCATCATAGACCCTGGTTTTTATACTTGGCTAAATTCGGTTGCAAGACCAGAAGGTTACTATTCTCAAACCTTCTTAGAAAATAGGAATAGGCTAATGGTCTTAGAATGGAACCAAAGGGTTATGCAACCTAGCAGGTTTAATCCTGACCTTTATTTAATGCGAATAGACTATCAACAGGGCATCGATTATGGATATGACGTGAATTATAAAATGTATAATTATTTTATTTTTTTCCAACGTAAGTATAATCAACGCCTAGGCGCTTTTGTTCCTCGTATATAAAAAGTATTTTTGAAGCTTGTAAAAAGCTATGAAAAAATTAAAGGAACGTTGGGGCATTTCTAGTGATTGGCAATTATTAGTGATATTTGTTGTATTTGCTATTACAGGTTCCTCCTCTGTTTATGTAGCCAAACCCTTTTTAAGTTGGATTGGAATGGATCAAAGTAATTTTCCTGATGCTTGGTGGGGGCAAACATTATATTGGCTATTACGTATTATGCTTATCTTCCCATTCTATCAATTGTTATTGGTAGTTTACGGTTGGCTTTTTGGCCAGTTTAAATTCTTTTGGGCTTTTGAGAAGAAAATGCTAGGAAGAATTGGGTTAGAGTTTTTGTTTAATAATAAGAGTTAGGTTTTCTTTAACATTAAATACTTTTCCTTTGATTATTTTCGTGTCTTGAAGAAAAAGCTATTTTCTAATTGCGTGGCAGTTTTGCTGTTTGCCTTGATGTTATTCAAGGTATCAGCTTTTCATGCATATACGCATCAGGATACTACTACTTCAGATGATATAGAAAATTGTGCCATCTGTGAGTTGGGGATAGAAAATCAGAATTCGGAGCTTATATTAGCTCCTTCACACACCAATACGGTGGCTTTATTAAAGTTTGAAACAAAAGAACAGGTCCTTCTTTATCCTATTGTTTTAGCTTCTTCCTATTTACGTTTTAGTTTCTTTGGCAGACCTCCGCCAAGTTTAATTTAGCAACTACTTCCAAACTATTTTATGGCAATTTTCGTATTGCCTGAATTAAGCGTAATATCCATATCATGAAATATAGTTTAATACTATTATTTGCACTCCTGTGTGGCAGCATAAGTATAGCTCAAGATTGTGAGTCTATTCTTTTAGGAGAAATTATAGATTTCCATAATAATACTCCGTTAGAAGGAGCCATGGTTATCATTACCGGCAAAAACAAGCAAACCCTGTCAAACAACGAAGGTAAGTTTAGGTTTGAGAAGCTGTGTGATGGTGTTTTGGAATTGGAAGTTTCCCATCCAGAATGTACCTCCAAATTTATCAACATAACACTAAGCGGCGATACGTATAAAAAAATATTACTCGAACACCATTTGGAAGAGCTTGATGAGGTCAAGGTTACCGGTGCTATAACCAATAACACGTCGTCTGCACAAGAGGGACATTTATCACTTAATGAAGTGGAGAAGTATAGTGGTAATAGTCTAGGGGATGCACTAAAAAGTTTAACCGGAGTATCTTCCTTAAACACAGGAGCAAACATTGTAAAACCTGTGATTCAAGGACTTATGGGAAGTAGGGTTTTGATATTGAACAACAACGTTCGTATGCAGGATATGGAGTGGGGAGAAGAGCATGCACCAAACGTTGATATCAATGCAAATCAGGATATTAGTGTAGTGAAAGGAGCCGCTGCTCTGGAATATGGAGGCGATGCTATTGGTGGGGTAATTATTATGAATCCACTAAAGGTTGTGCGGACCGATTCCCTTTTTGGAAAAACCCAAACTACTCTATTTTCTAATGGTAGAGGTGGAAACATTACCACAACGTTGACAAAATCATATAACTCCGGACTCTATTTTAAGGGGCAAGGTTCCTTTAAAAAATTGGGCGACCTAGAAGCACCTGACTACCTGTTGTCGAATACAGGGATACAAGAAACAGGAATTTCTTTCTCTGCCGGCAAAAGGGATTTCGTACAAGGCTGGGAAGCCTATTATTCCTATTTTGATTCGAATATTGGTATTTTAAGGGCTTCACATATTGGTAATGTAGATGATTTAATACAGTCCATAAACAGTCAACAACCCAATATTATCAATGATTTTAGTTACAACATAGACAATCCCAATCAAGAAGTAACTCACCATCTTGGAAAATTAAATTATTATAGGCGATTTGAAGGATTAGGCAAATGGACTCTGCAGTATGATTTTCAAAAGAATAGACGTTTTGAATACGATGTACGCGTAGGGGCCGATGCGGATAAAGCAGCATTAGATTTGAGTTTAACCACACATTCTATCACTACTAATTTTCAGTTCGATTCAAAAGAAGGACTAGCCGTTAAAACGGGAATGCTAGGAAGATATCAGACCAATTTTGCAAATCCTGATACGGGCGTTAGAAGATTAATCCCTGATTATAATAAGTATGATTTTGGAATTTTTTCGGTGGCCGAATATCAACTTAAGGACAATATAATTTTGGATGCCGGTATTAGATATGATTTCTCTCGTATCGATGCTAAAAAATTCTATAGGACTTCACGTTGGGAAGAACGCGGTTATGATGAAGACTTTGCAGACATTGTAATTGAAGACTTAGGAACGCAATTGCTTACCAATCCTGTTTTTGACTATCATAACATATCCGCTACAGTTGGATTTCAATATAATATTGATAAAGAAACAGCGCTACGCTTTAATTATTCCTTGGCACAACGAGCACCAAATCCTTCTGAACTTTTTAGTGATGGACTTCACCATTCAGCAGCTAGGATAGAGCTTGGCGATTTAAGAATAAAAAGCGAAACGGCTAATAAAGTATCCTTATCAATAGAAAAAAATAGTCCAAAATGGGGGTATTCCGTTGCGCCATACTTGAACGCTATCAATGATTTTATTATTCTAGAGCCGACAGGGGTAGAATTTACCATTAGAGGTGCCTTCCCTGTTTGGGCATACAGGCAAACCAATGCAAGACTTTTTGGTGTAGATGCGTCTGTGTATAATAATTGGACTCCTAAAATAAGAACAGATCATAAATTTTCTTGGGTTCAAGGTACAGACGTCGGTACAGATATTCCAATAATAAACATACCCCCAGCAAATTTCAATAATAGTATTTCCTATCGAAATTCGAAATGGCAAAATTTGGTACTTGGTTTGGAAAGTATGTATGTCTTTGAACAAAAAAGGTTCCCTCCCAACATTTTTGTATTCTCCCCAGAGCAACAGCAAGAAGTTGAGCTGGATATCAACACCCCACCACCAGCCTATCATTTAGTGACTTTAGATGCTGAAACATCATATTCTATCCGTTATAAAAACGATTTAAAAGTTGGTCTTCGCGTTACCAACATACTCAATACTTCGTATCGGGATTATCTGAACCGACTACGGTATTTCGTTGATGATTTAAGTCGGAATATAAGCTTACGTATTATCTATAATTATTAATTAAAACCCGAAACAAATGAAAACAAGTAACAATTTTATTCAATTATTTACTATTAAAAACTATGTAGCCCTAGTAGCGGTTGGGCTTTTAACGCTATCATGCTCAAACGATGACGACAATCCAATAGCCGTTGATGAGGAAGAAGTAATTACCACTATGACAATTGAATTGGTATCTTCTGGAAGTCTGGTTACCTTACAAACTAGAGATTTAGACGGTGACGGGCCTAATGCTCCTGTGCTAACAGTTGAAAACCTTGCGGCAAATACTACGTACAACGGTTCTGTTAAGCTACTAAATGAAACGGAAACTCCATCAGACGATATCACTTTAGAGGTTGCAGAGGAAGACGATGAGCACCAGATTTTCTTTGATACGAGTGGAGCAGTAACAAGTGTAACCTATGACGATGAAGACGGTGACGGAAACCCAATAGGACTTAGTTTTACTCTTACTACGGGAGATGCTGGTACAGGGGCGCTTAGGGTTACACTAAGACACGAACCTAAAAAACCAAATGATGGCACATTGGCAGATGCCGGTGGCGAAACTGATATTGCACAAAGCTTTAACTTAGTTATTGAGTAGCATTTTAGATATCCTTCGGTTTTGATTTTCCAAAGCCGAAGGTTATTTGTTTCCAAAACCCGTCAGGAATTTCCTCATCTCCCTTAAATCCTAAGGGAACTTTACCGCTGTCCTCTGGAATATAATCTGTTTTAAAGATATAGTCCCAAAGACTTAGGCTAATTCCAAAGTTTACCCCAAATTTTCCTTCAGGTAGCTCGTAGGCGTGATGATACAAATGCATTACAGGGTTGTTCAGAACATATTTCAATGGTCCCCACGAAATTTTTACGTTAGAATGGTTAAGATGCCCTATGGCTATAGCTATAAAATGAACAATATAAGCCTGCTCAGGCTCAAAGCCTCCCAAAACCATAACAGCCAAGGTTTTTAAGGGTTTGTAGAAAATATTCTCCATCCAGTGATAGCGTAAATGCGCTGCAAATCCCATTTCTTTTACACTATGATGAATCTTATGAAACTGCCACAAAAACGGATATTTATGTAATAAAATATGGGTAAACCATTGTACAAAATCCAATAAAAGAAAGAATATTAGTAATTGTGTCCACTGTGGTAAGTTAGAAACTGGTATCACGGCAAAGGATTCCAATTGTCCTCCCATATTCTTAAAAAAGACTTCTAAAATTCTATAAAATCCACTTATAACGATACTGAAAATGAAAAAATTAAAAAACATATAAAACCCATCCAACCAGAAGTCCTTTCTAAATATCGCTTGGCTTTTTCGCCATGGAAATAGAATTTCAAGTCCCCAAACTATAAGAGAAATAATGATTAATCCCCAAAAGTAATTCGTATACCATGGTACCTCGAAAATGATGGACTTCCATGTCCATTGTAAGCTCCCATTAAAAGACGAACTAAAAACTTCCCAAAGCGTTTTCATATAAACTTTTTAATTTTATAGTCGAAATACTATTACGACTCCTTACAGTAATTTATGGAAAGCTACGTAGCGTACTTTCATTTTTAAATTACTTTTCAATATTTAGTTTCACAACGATTAAAACCTGTGCCTTTTGCTAATAGTGGTAATAAACGAGTATGACAGGAAATTGCACTAAAAAAGGTTATCCCTCAATAGTTCTTTCGTTTTTACTTCCTTTAATTACGTACGTATAAAACCACGTTATGGTAAAGGTTGGAATAACATCCAGACCAGGAATAATCTCCTCCACAAAAACAATGATACCAGCTGCTTGTCCAATTTTACCTTTATACATCCGTGTCATTAGCCAGCCCGCTAGTGGAGCCCATAATACATCAGAAAAATCTCCTAAAAAAGGAATTACAAAGGAAAGCATACCTATAGCATCGAACAACAATCCTAAAAACAGATGCTTATATTTTTTTTTTTGGGTTTTTGACATATTTCTAAATTAATAATCCAGGAATAGGATTACAACAAAGATGCCAAAAAATAGTGACTGTTGATTTTAAACTATCCCAAAAATGAAAACACATTCAAATACCTAAGATAGCTTTGAGCTGATCAATTTTAGAAACTCATTTCTTGTTTCTTGCTTTTCAAATTGTCCTCTAAATCCAGAAGTGGTGGTTACGGAGTTTTGTTTTTGTACCCCGCGCATCATCATACACATGTGGGAGGCTTCAATAACAACCGCAACACCTTTTGGCTGTAAGGTCTCATTTATACACTCTAAGATATCATGCGTTAAGCGCTCTTGGACTTGAAGTCTGCGAGCAAAAACATCCACTACACGTGGTATTTTACTCAATCCAACGATATGACCATTAGGGATATACGCGATGTGTGCCTTACCAAAAAAGGGTAACATGTGATGTTCGCAAAGGGAGTACAACTCAATGTCTTTAATAATAACCATATCATCATAAGCCTCTTTGAACATGGCTCCTTTTAAAATTTCAACAGCATCTTGTTTATACCCTTGTGTTAGAAACAACATTGCTTTTGCGGCCCTTTCTGGCGTTTTAACCAAGCCTTCACGGGAGACATCCTCTCCAATTTCATTTATAATAGAAGAATATCTGCTTCTAACTTCATCAGTAATCTCTAAATTATACTCTTCTAAGTTTCTATATGGGGACATATTTTTTTGTTTAGGGTATTTAATAAATCTTTAGACAAAGTTAAATGTTTATTTTAGAAATGTACTATATTTTAACTAAATAAGTTGTTAAAATACAAGGCCAATTAGCTTACTCGAACTACAAGGAAGCAAAAAACGCAAGTACTTATATTTCTTTCAAAATAATAGTCTAGTATAATGGAGTCACATACCATTATTTTGCCATGTCCCCTCCAATGCCTAATTTCACTAGCTGTTAGAAAAAGGATGATAAAAGCAACGAACATACACAAGTATTACGGGAATCTAGAGGTACTTAAAGGCGTAGATCTTCATATTAAAAAAGGAGAAATTGTATCTATCGTAGGTGCATCCGGTGCGGGAAAAACGACTCTACTTCAAATTTTAGGGACTTTAGATGAACTTTCCAATAAAGAGGAAGGAACGCTTCTGGTAAATGGAATTGAAACCACAACCTTAAATGACAGGGACCTTGCTAAGTTTAGAAACGAACATATTGGGTTTATTTTTCAATTTCATCAGTTATTACCCGAGTTTACGGCCTTGGAAAATGTTTGCTTACCTGCATTTATAAAAAAAATAAGCAAATCCGATGCTGAGAAACGTGCAAAAGAGCTTTTGGATTTTTTAGGACTTTCGCACAGGTACCATCATAAACCTGCTGAACTCTCTGGAGGAGAACAACAGCGTGTTGCAGTAGCTCGTGCACTTGTTAATAATCCAGCTATTATTTTTGCCGATGAACCCAGTGGTAATCTGGATTCCGAAAGTGCCGATAACCTTCATAGGCTCTTTTTTGAGCTACGGGAGAACTTTGGACAAACCTTCGTAATTGTTACCCATAATAAGGAGCTTGCCGAAATGGCAGACAGAAAGCTCACCATGGTAGATGGAAAAATAGTGGATAAGGTTACGGTATCCGCATAAACGCTTCCTAAGATATGCTAAACGAGGTTTGGGAATTTTTGCAGTATCCTGTTAACCAAAAACTAGGTATAAACAAGCAAGAGCGTAGCACCCTTTTCTTTCGCCTGCTTGCACTTACGGTCTTTTTTAGTATCGCACTAGGCATACTAATAAGTGGTGTTTCCCTAGTCTTTAATTTGAATTTTGGCAATCATGCCGTCGACGAACTTTTAAAATCATATTCGCCAGCAATGCTGTTTTTTTTGGCTGTTGTGCTAGCTCCTGTTTTAGAGGAGCTATTGTTCAGGGCACCATTAACACTCTTTAAAAATCCTACCCATTTTAAATACGCCTATTATATCTCTATAATTCTATTTGGCACCTTACATATTTCTAATTTTGAGGCGCTGGACGGACAATACTGGGCCATACCGCTTTTGGTTTCGCCACAGCTTTCGGCAGGTGTCTTTTTGGGTTACACGAGGACAAGCCTAGGGCTTCTTTGGAGTATTTTATTACATGCAGCTCATAATTTAGTACTTGTAGGACCTGTACTTATTTATTTATTATTGGACATACCACTGGAATGAAAAAAAGTGAACTAAAGGAGTTTTTAGATGCGAAAGTGCTACAATACAACCACCCCAGTTTTCTGGAAAGCGACCCTATACAAATACCCCATCAATTCAAAAAAAAGGAAGATATTGAAATTAGCGCTTTTTTAACGGCAACTATTGCTTGGGGAAATCGAAAAAGCATTATCAATAATGCCCAACGCTTAATGGAGGCTATGGATCAAACACCTTATGATTTTGTCCTGAATCACTCAGAAACAGATTTAGAAAAATTAATCGGTTTTGTACACCGTACATTCAATGGAACAGATGTGCAGTATTTTATGAAAAGCCTACGTAATATATACAACGAACATGAAGGTTTGGAGACCGTTTTTACCAAGAACCAAGCCATGGACACCCTACAACCTACAATATCTAAATTTAAGGAGGTATTTTTTGAGCTTCCGCATGAACAAAGAACTACAAAACATGTTTCAGACCCATTAAAAGGTTCTGCAGCCAAGCGTATTAACATGTTTTTACGCTGGATGGTTAGGGATGCTGCTACCCATGTTGATTTTGGACTGTGGAAAGGTATTCCGGCAGCTAAACTATCCTGTCCCTTAGATGTGCATTCTGGCAATGTTGCGCGTAAATTAAAACTACTAAATCGCAAACAAAATGACGGGAAGGCTCTAGCGGAGTTGGATAATGCACTCAGAAAACTTGATGCTGCGGACCCCGTAAAATATGATTTTGCACTGTTTGGGTTGGGTGTTTTTGAAAAATTCTAGTGGTTATACGGCACCAAAAAAACGATAGATCTGCACAAAAATTTTTAAGACACAATACCCATTGTTCCCAAATTCAATAGTTGCTTTGCGCCATTTTGAGCAATGGATTGGTATATGGCCTCCACGATAATCATATCCCTTTTACCCATTTCCCCAGGGGCTACATTTTTACTTCCCAGAAGAATATGTTTGGCAAAATCATCCATTTGCAAAGCTTGTTGGCGCTTATAAGGAAATTTAATTTCGGCACCCTTGGATGTTCGGCCGCTGATAGGCCCATAACTATGTGCAGGATCTAGCTCAAACCATCCTTTGTTGCAATGTACTTTTAATCGATTGCCATTGGCATTATGGGAAGTCATCATATGACCAATTGTGCCTGATGGAAATTCGAATTGAGCCGTAATAGTCTCATCTGTATCCCTGAAATACTCAGGTCGTGTACTAAACTCTTGAGCACTTACGAATGTGGGATTTTGTCCCGCGCCATAAATCGATGTCTGTATGGAGTAGACACCCATATTCATCAAGGCGCCTCCTCCGGAAAGTGCTTTATTCAACCGCCACTGATTAGGATTACCACCAGATATATAGGCAGCATCCGATGATACGAAATTGACTTCTCCAAACGTCTTTTCCCGAACGTACCTTTTAACTTCATGGGTATAAGGGTCTGATTGCATCCGGTATCCAACACTAAGTTTTACCTTATTATCTTTACAGGCCATAATGATTGCATCGCACTCCACAACACTAATGGCCATGGGTTTTTCACAGATAACGTGTTTTCCTGCTTTGGCAGCCCTAATACAAAAATCGGCATGCATGCTATTCGGTAACACAACATACACCACATCTATCTTGGGGTTATTAATAATAGAATCAAAATTCTCATAATTGTAAATACTATCCCCAGATAAATCATATTTTTCTTTCCAAATTTGCTCCTTTTCCTTTGTGCCGGTGACAATGGCGGAAAGATAACAGTAATCCGTTTCCAACAAGGAAGGTGCTAGCTGGTAGCTGCTATAGTTCCCAAGTCCCACGAGGGCTACCCCCAGCTTATCTGCACTTGATTTGTTAGAACCAAACGAAGCATAGGCAGGGCTTAACAATGCACTTGCTGCCAAACCCTTTCCTAGGGTTGTCGTGAAGGTTCTTCTTGTAATTTTTTCCATATTTAGAGAGGTATATTGCTGCGTTTTAAAGATAAGAATTATTAGGTCCTAAAAAAGCACTGTTTTAGGGGAGAATATGTTGATATTTCAGTAATTTTAAAGCTGACTAATTCAAAATAAACCATGAGAACACCTTACATTTTACTTCTTGCCTTTTTGGCAACCGTTAGTGGTATTTCACAGAGTAGGAAATTACCCATAGATACCGTCATTACGACACAACACAGTGTCACTATAAACGGCGCCGCTATTAACTACACAGCACAAACAGGAACTCAGCCTGTGTGGGACGAAAAGGGTGAACCTACGGCTGCGCTGCACTACACCTATTATACCCGAAACAATGTAAAAGACCGTGCGTCAAGACCATTATTAATTTCATTTAATGGAGGTCCAGGTTCCGCTTCTGTTTGGATGCACTTGGCTTATACAGGACCGAGAGTGCTCAAAATTGACGACGAAGGCTACCCTGTACAACCTTATGGGATTAAGGATAATCCATTTTCGGTATTGGATGTTACTGATATTGTTTATGTAAATCCTGCCAATACGGGGTATTCACGTACCATTCCTGAAACTGGAAAAGAGGTAGATCGCTCTAAGTTTTTTGGTATTAATGCAGATATTAAATATTTGGCTGAGTGGCTAAACACCTTTGTGACTCGTAACAATCGCTGGCGTTCACCCAAGTACATTATTGGCGAAAGTTATGGTGGCACTAGGGTTATGGGACTTTCATTAGCCTTGCAAGACCAACAGTGGATGTATTTAAATGGGGTAATTATGGTATCTCCTGCGGATTATAAAGTGATACGGGAAGACGGTCCTGTTTCGCAAGCAATTAACCTTCCCTACTATACGGCCGCTGCCTGGCATCATAAAGCATTGCCCCCAGAATTACAACAAAAAGATCTATTGGAGATACTTCCAGCATCCGAACAATACACAATCAATACCTTAATTCCTGCACTAGCAAAAGGCGGTTTTATTTCTGAGGCTGAAAAAAATGATGTAGCTAAAAAAGTAGCTTATTACTCGGGAATTTCTGAAAAGGAAGTATTAGATCAAAACTTGGTAGTGCCTACCTCCTACTTTTGGAAAAACCTATTGAAAGATAAAGGGGCCTTTACCGTTGGACGTTTAGACTCTAGATATTTAGGAATAGATCGCCAAAAGGCCGGCACACGCCCAGATTATAATGCCGAGATAACTTCTTGGTTGCACAGTTTTACACCCGCCATAAATTATTACTTACAGGAAGAATTAAATTTCAAAACTGATATTAAGTATAACATGTTCGGCTCTGTAAGGCCTTGGAATAATGAAAATGATACTACAAGGGAGGACTTAAGACAAGCAATGGCGCAAAACCCATACTTAAACGTAATGGTGCAGTCTGGCTACTACGATGGTGCCACCACTTATTTCAACGCTAAATATACCATGTGGCAGGTAGATCCGAGCGGTAGAATGAAAGATCGCTTTAGCTTTAAGGGATACCGTTCTGGCCATATGATGTACTTGCGCAGAGAAGATCTTAAGAATGCGAATGATGATATTCGCGATTTTATTTCTAAAAGCTTGAGTAACGGAAAAAGTGCTAAATATTAGGGAATAGTCGAACGCACTTGGGTTGACATACCCAAAACCGTTAAAGGTACTTTGTTATCTAAAACAGATAAATCAAAAGGCGGGATGTTTTCTTTACGGCCAATGGCCTGCTTAAAAAGTTCATCTCGCTTTCTTTTTTTCTTTTGTTTGAAAATATCTATAGTAACCCCAACACTGGCACCACCTAAAACAGTAGCTAGCAAATCTGCATTGTCCCAGCCGTTATACTGATTCTCATCTATCGCCTCCTTGGCCAAACCAATAAGAAGGCTTCCTCCAACAGAACCTACAAAAGTCCATGCTCTATTACCCTTAGAAATTTGAGATGCCAACCCTGCACCCACTAGTCCATATAATGTACCCCCTAAAAAGTGAAGTGCTTTATCCTTTTCTATTTGGCCGTAGGATTTTGTGATTAATAAAAATAGGATTAAAACTAATAGCGTGATTCTTCTCATAGTGGGCGCAAATGTATTGAATATTGGATTAATACCTTAGGTGTTTAAAATGAAAAGGATTACAAATACAAAAAGTATCAAAAAATAGTACCTTAGGAAGATAAAGAAAATTATGGATATAAAATCTTATCTTAAAACACTGAAACTGCTTCACTTATCCCTTGTGGCAGGGCTTTCAATTTTTATGGTCGTTGTGATTATGCAGGGTGACGGTTTTAATACTGATTTAAGCACGAATTCAACATTTCTATATATAGTTCCAGTGGCTGCCCTAATTGGTTATTTTGGAAGTCAGGTTTTATTTAAAAAAATGTTATCAAGCATATCCCAGTCAGATTTATTCAACCAAAAATTACAACG
Source organism: uncultured Maribacter sp. (assembly GCA_964569345.1). Taxonomy (GTDB): domain Bacteria; phylum Bacteroidota; class Bacteroidia; order Flavobacteriales; family Flavobacteriaceae; genus Maribacter. Next base: position 27,616 of record CAZMUV010000007.1, read on the forward strand.
ATTTCAATCTGCATTACTTGTTAAATATGCGCTTATAGAAGCTCCTGCCTTTCTATCGCTTTTTGCGTATTACGCTACTGGAAATGCGCTACCACTGGTTATTGCTGGTTGCCTTTTGGCTTACCTTTTTGTTCAGGGTCCCACAAAGGAAAAATTAAAAAGTAGTTTACCCTTAAGTGCCGAGGAAAAAAGAACATTGGATTTTAAATAACACAAAATAATTATGATACAAAAAAAGATTTTACTCATGGGGCTTATAACTTCCCTTTTTAGTATTCAGAACATGACAGCCCAAGTAGTTTCCCAAGACTGGGCAAATTTGAAGCAATTTCAAGAAGCCAATGCCCAAGTGAATATGGCAGCGCCAGATCAAAACAGGGTGGTATTTATGGGGAATTCCATAACCATTGGTTGGGGTAATGCTCGGCCAGAGTTTTTTAAAGGAAAGCCATATATAAATAGGGGAATAAGTGGCCAGACGACACCACAAATGCTCATACGATTTCGCCAGGATGTAATTAATTTAAAACCAAAAGTAGTTGTGATTTTAGCAGGCACCAATGATATTGCAGGAAACACGGGTCCCTCAACCATAGAAATGATTATTGATAATATTAAAAACATGGCAGAGTTGGCCCATGCCAATGGTATCAAAGTGATACTATCCTCTACCCTGCCCGTGTATGATTACCCTTGGAAACCAGGACTAGAACCTGCTCAAAAAATTATTACTTTAAACAAGTTATTGAAGGGATATACCAAGGAGAAGGGTCATATTTATTTAGATTATTTTACTCCAATGGCAGATGATCGTAACGGTCTTCCTAAAAAATATGCCGAGGACGGAGTACACCCAACCGTTGAGGGCTATATGGTAATGGAACCCTTGGTAGAAGCTGCAATTGCTAAAGCTTTGGAATAGTTTTCAGTCTAAGACATCTTGGATAAACAAGAGGCAGGACAGTAGGATTATAAACACAATTAAATAATTCTAAAACCCATATTGATATCCAATAGCTTATGTCCAAATATAAAATTCTAAAATGTACTCTACTCCAAAGAAAACATGCAATTTACCATTCCCAAGAATACACCCTAACAGACTTAATACTCTTAGGAATACAGCAAAGGAAAGAATTTACCCTGCATTTTTTCGCCTTTTCTTACTGGGGGTACCCCTTTCAATAGTTCATCGTTAGAATTGCTTACGGTACCATCTGCAAAGGCATTAAGGACAAATGCTCTGCGCGGTCTGTTCGATTTATTTTCATAGGAGCCATGAACCAATAAAGGATGATGAAAAGATGCGTATCCCTTTTTTAATTCAATGGGAACCGGGTTAAATTCCTTTTTTTGCTCGTCTGTGAGGTAGTTTAAAAGTCCCTCCATGTCACCAGCAATTTCAGGTGCTTTCAATAAGCCCCACTTGTGACTTTTAGGAATGTATTGTAGGCATCCGTTTTCAACAGTAGCGTCATCCAGGCCTGTCCAACATGTTAAATGTTGCATGGCTATAGTGCGGGTCCAGTAGGAATAATCTTGATGCCATGCAACTACCCCACCATGCTCAGCAGGTTTGTAAAATAGTTGGTCGTGCCAAAAACGCACTGGTTTTTTTTCTAGCAGTTGGTGCGCAGCCATCACAAAAGCAGGGTTCCACAATACATCATGAAAACCCTCTGTAATTCTCCAATGACCTAAAGAGTGAAATAAAGTATTATCAGAGTTTCCAGATTCGTTGCTATGAAATTCATAAAATAAGGAATTACCGGGATGTTTGGGATCAACGAGTTGGTCAAGTTCCTTTTTCAGTTGCTCTATCACTTCACTATCCAAAAGTTTGATACCGGACACATATCCAAATTCATGAAAGTGTTGCACTTGCTCCTCAGACAAGCGATAGGGTTCCCACTCCTCTTTAGTTGTTGGCCATTTGAATAACTCAGAAACCAAGCCATGTACGTCCGCTAAATCCTTTATCATAATTTCTAGATACTTTGTTAATCTTCTAAAAATAATGAAATTTTATACTACGGATGTCATTCGATTTTCCTGAACAGCATAATAAAGTAAAATAAAACCAGGAAACACAAGTTCTCTACGCGACTATTAAAAGTGTACTTGGTACACCAGATTAGCCTAGCGTAATGGTAATTACATTATTATTTTTCAAAAAGCTAGATGGTTATGGCAAAATCGATAGGTAATCTTCCAATGAACTGTATTCCCTTTATATCTTTTGTCTATTTTTGAGAAATTTTTATGACTACTAAAATGAATAAAACACTATCCCTTTCCCTCGTGGGCCTTTTACTGGCCTGTAATTCTTCGCAAAAAACCGTTATTCCCGAAGTTAAGCAAGTAGCAAGCCCAGAGGTCTATGCAGAAACTATTACCGAGGCCGAGCTAAAAGAACATCTTTACATATACGCCTCGGATGAGTACGAGGGTAGAGAAACCGGAGAACTTGGCCAGAAAAAAGCCATTGCCTATTTGAAAGCGGAATATGAAAACTTGAATATTCGCGCAGCAAAAAACAATGGTGATTATTTTCAAAAAGTACCTTTGGAAGTAGCACAAATGCCAACAGGTTCTCTAATGATTAACGGAACCGCGTTTACCTTAGGTAAAGATTTTATAAGTTTTAATGATGCAGGGGCTAATTTTAATGAGATTGTATATGCTGCTTATGGCATAGAAGAAGGAGCGTATTCTGACTTTAAAAATATAGATATTAGTAACAAACTGGTTTTAATTAAAGATGGTGAACCTACAAATAGTGACGGTACTTACTTTCTAACAGGTACTGAAAAACCTTCTAATTGGAGTGAAGATCCCATGAAGAGAATTCAATTTGCTATGGATAAAGGAGCAAAGGGCGTTTTATTATATTCACCTAATTTATTCCCCAGAGTTTTGGCTTATTATAACAGGTCTAAAAATAGTTCTTCGGGTAGGATGAGTGTGAAAGGTCTGCAGAAAACAGGATTTAGCGCCACTATAAGCGATGATATGGCAGCTTCTATTCTACCTAATATACTAAAGGATAATACTCCAAAAATACTAAGCAAAACCGTATCCTCAGATATTATAGGCAATGCAGATGAAATAGATTCCGAAAATGTAGTTGCTTTCATTAAAGGAACCGAAAAGCCAGATGAATACGTGGTTATCTCTTCGCATTTAGATCATATTGGCGTAAACGATGATGGTCAGATAAATAACGGTGCTGATGATGATGGCTCCGGCACGGTAGCACTTTTAGAAATTGCCGAGGCTTTTAAAAATGCTTCAGAAGCTGGTGATGGCCCCAAACGTTCGGTTGTCTTTCTGCACGTTACAGGAGAAGAAAAAGGCTTACTAGGTTCCTTGTATTATACCGATGTGGAACCTATTTTTCCATTATCAAAAACGGTTGCCAATTTAAATATTGACATGATAGGTAGAATTGACCCAAAAAGAGAAGGCGAAAGAAACTATATTTATTTGATTGGTTCGGACAAGTTAAGCACAGAGCTACATGAACTATCGGAAGCTGTAAATTCAAAATACACTAATATAGAATTGGATTATACCTACAACGATGAAAGCGATCCTAACCGTTTTTATTACCGAAGTGATCACTACAATTTTGCAAAAAATAACATTCCAATAATCTTCTATTTTAATGGTACGCATGACGATTATCATAAGCCTGGAGATACTCCAGATAAAATAAACTACGACTTGTTGGAGAACAGAACTAGACTTGTTTTCCATACTGCGTGGGAAATAGCAAACAGAGAAAAGCCAGTTGCTGTAGATATACTGGCAAAATAAACAGCAACAGAATAACCTAAAAATGCCCATCTTAAATTAAGAGTGGGCATTTTTTATACTTTATTTTATAAAGTAGTAAAAACAAAAAATCCTAAGTAAAACTTAGGATTCTTGAGCTTGTTTAGGGTGGAAGACCGGGTTCGAACCGGCGACCCTCGGTACCACAAACCGATGCTCTAACCAGCTGAGCTACAACCACCATTTGTAAGCGTTGGCAAAGGTAATTTTTTTAAAATACTTATCAAAATAAAAAACCGAATTACACCGTAATTTAATATGCACAAAAAGTAAATTCATACAGGCTAAGTACTGTATGCAGTATAAATCTGATTGACAACAGATTAGTTCACCAAAACAGCTAGGTCCTAAAATAAAATTTGTAGCATATGTCTTTGTCCATGCTTACAATTTCTATAAGCCATTAAAAAAAACATCCGATTCATTACTATAATATTGAAGTCTTAACTTTCCTAATCACTTTTTTTGACTATTTTAGAACTCCTAGAGAATTTCTTTAATCTTTTCTTATGGAGCTCATCATCCTATGAAAATCATGATTAAAAAAATCATCTTTGTTGTTTTTATATTTTCTATAAGCTCTGCCAGCCTTTACTGCCAAGTAGATAGTGCTGATTTTTACAAGAAAGAGCTTTCCAACATGAAAGCCTTGACTAGCTTTACGCCTAAGGACACATCCTACATAAAATTATTAAATAAACTAAGCAATAATTACAAATACATTAATACAGATAGTATAGCCATCTTGGCTAGAGAAGCATTACAATTAAGTACAACTATTGACTATGAAATGGGTAGGTTTGAAGCGCTTTCCAATCTAGCCATATACGAACTCATCAGCGGAAATATTCAGCAATCAATCGATTATAATCAACAAATTCTCAAAACGCTAGATTTAAAAAAATTTCCAGAACTAGGGTCAAATATGTACAATGTATTGGGTAGAGCCTATTTCACATTGGGTAATCTCCCAGAGTCCTATAAACATACCCGAAAATCTTTATTGTTAGCAGAAATGACAGATAACAAAGATTTAATTAGAAAACTAAATTCTAATCTTGGTACTTTTTTCACCTACCTAGAGGATTACGATGAGGCTTTAAAATTTTATGAACTTGCTTTGAATGGTTTTAGTGAGGCAGAACCTAGTATAGCCAAAGCAAGAATACTTGCCAACCTCGGGTATTTGCATATGGAAAATAAAAATTACGATAAAGCATTAGAACTTTTGGATGAAAGCTTTCCTATACTTGAGAAAGCTAATATAACAGAGTTATTGAGCGAAGTATACCTGGCTTATGGAGCTGTTTATTATCATGATAAAAGGTTTGACAAAGCCTTTTATTATTTTGAAAAGGCAAACAATTATTATTCATCATCCAATAATTATTTGAATAAGGCATTATCCTTTTACGGATTGGGTATTTCCCATTTAGCCGTCGATAACCTTAAAGCATCTGGTGAATTTCTAGACTTAAGTTTAGACCTCTACAAATCGATTAATTATAAAATTGGAATTGAAGAGACGTGCAGGGCTTTATATCGATTATTCAAGAAAAAAAAATCTACTAAAAACGCGCTCTACTATTTAGAATTATCAGAACGTTATTCGGATTCAATTTATAAGGAAAAAAGCGCTCGTGACATTTCTATGTTGAAAGCAAAAATAGAGTTTGAAGAAGAAAAAGTAAATTTAAATCTCAAAAATGATGAGGAAGTTGCTAAACAAACGAAATATATACAATGGACGAGCTTGGGGTTGGCATGTATGATTATTATATCAATACTATTTTTTCAAGCAAATAAGACGGAGAAAAGACTGAATCAAGAATTGGCGCTTCAAACAATTAACCTATCGAAAAAACAACAAGAACTTAATACGATAAACAAGAATCAAGATAAACTTTTTTCAATTGTAGGACACGATTTAAGAGGTCCTATTGTTTCCTTAAAACAATTACTTGGCCTGGCGTTAGAAAATGAAGAGGGTGTTCAACACTTTTATAGATTTGGTCCAAAACTTAAAAACGATGTTGACCATATCCATTTTACCCTAGAGAATTTATTGAATTGGGGGGTTACCCAAATGACGGGGGAACCTATTAAACCAGTTAAAATTGAGATAAAGAATAATATACTGAAAATAGAAGAGCTATTTAGAGAGGTATTAGCTAAAAAGTCTATCAACGTGCATAAATCTTTCGATGATGACCTAGTTGTGCTTGTGGATGCTAACCATTTTAATATCATTTTTAGAAACCTTATTAGCAATGCTATAAAATTTACTCCGCAAAACGGACAGATTTGGCTGAATGCACATAAAGAAAATGATACTATTATAATTAGGGTAAAGGACGACGGGAAAGGTATCTCCAAAGACGTATTGAGCCTTATTTTAGATAGTTCCAAACACTACAGCACCTTTGGCACCGATAATGAGCGTGGTACTGGCTTGGGACTTGTTCTTTGTAAAGAAATGATAGCAAAAAATAAGGGTATATTAACTGTTGAAAGCGAGCTTGGAAAAGGAAGTGTTTTTACAGTAAGCCTCCCATATATTAATGCGGATTAATTCAAAGTTATTTTTTTAGTAATCCGATTTTTATTTGACATTAGACTAAACCAACTTCAATTTGATTTATAGAATGACTACCAAGTATAAAATGACAAATCAAATTTTAGTACTACTTTTTATGGCCTTCAGTTGTTTTACTTATTCGCAAAAGAAGAATATAAACCAGCTTAAAAAGGAAATAAAGGAACTGAAGAATTCTAGTGATTTTGCGCCAGAAGATAAGCACTATATCGATCTTTTATTAGAGCTTGCTCATTGGTTAAAATATTCTCAAACAGATACTATTAAAATTATTGCAGATGAGACTTTAGAATTAAGTAAAAGCTTAAACTATGAGAAAGGAAGTTTCGAATCTATTATAAACTTTGGTTATTACCATTTGCTCACCGGTAATCCGGATAAGGCTATTTATTATTATCAACAAAACCTAAATACATCCTTTTCTGATCGATTTCCAAACCTTGCGATTCAAGCATATAATGGTATTGGACAAGCGTATTTTATAAAGTCAGATTACCCAAACTCCTATATTAATTTTTTAAAATCCTTAGAAATAGCAGAAAAAACAGATGATGTAGACATGATTATAAAGATGAATACGAATATTGGTACGCTTTTCTCACTACTACAAGATTATGATGAAGCACTGCTCTATTATAACAAAGCTCAAACTAAATTTAATAGTGCAACAACTTCCCTTACAAAAGTTCAGGTTTTGGTTAATCTGGGTTACTTGTATATGAAGAAACAAGAAAACAAGAAAGCCCTAGATTACTTAGCAAGAAGTATCTCTATTTTAAAAAATGAAGAAGCTAAAAGGATTTTAGCTTTTGGATACCTTACTACTGGGGAAGTATATTCGCAGTTATTCGAATATGAGAAAGCATTGGATTTTTTTGATAAAGCAAATTCCGTGTATAAAACTATAAATGACAAAAAAGGGGAAGCAGATCTTTACTACGCTACTGGCACTGTATATTTTAATCTTAATAAGCTAATAATCGCAGAAAATTACTATGCAAAAAGCTTAGTGCTCTACACCTCATTCCCATTAAAAGCCGGTATCGAAAAATGTTATCAAGCCTTATACAACCTAAACAAGAAAAAAGGTTTTGATGCAGAATCACTATACAATTTAGAATTAGCGCAAAAGTATGGGGATTCTGTAGAAAAAGAAAAAAAGAAACGGGACATTTCTATGTTAAGGACCAAACTATCTTTTGAAAAAAGTAAAGCAGAAATTACAGAACAAAATCAGTTAAGAGTAGACAATCAAAAGAAACAAGTTAAATGGATTACAGTGGGCCTCATGGGAGCAATTGTCTTGGCTTTCCTTGTCTTTCGTGTGAATAGGACCAAAAGAAAATTAAACCAAGAATTAACGTTACAAACTACGATTCTTTCCAACAAACAAGAAGAACTCAATAACATCAACAACAATCAAGATAAGCTCTTTTCAATAGTGGGTCACGATTTAAGAGGCCCTATTCTTTCCCTTAAGCAGTTACTAAGAACAGCACTAGAAAAAGATACGGGAATTCAACACTTTTATACCTATGGACCCAAGCTTAAAAAAGATGTTGATCATATTCACTTTACCTTAGACAACCTTTTAAACTGGGGTCTTACCCAAATGAAAGGAGATGTTACCAACCCAGTTAGTATAGCAGTAAAAGAAGTTTTATTGGAAGGTGAACATTTTTTTAGAGAAACTTTGAATAAAAAAAATATCACGGTAAATAATCACGTACCTGATAATTTGACACTTACGGTAGACTCCAATCATTTTACTATTATTTTTCGAAATTTGCTTAGTAATGCTATCAAGTTTACTCCTGCAAATGGGAAGATATTTATTGATTCTTACACGGAAAAAAACACGATCACCATTCGTATAAAAGATACTGGAATAGGGATGTCCAAAGCGCTTATAGATAAGATTTACCGTAATACGGAGCACTATACTACTTTAGGAACTAATAATGAGCGTGGTACCGGTTTAGGCCTTATTTTATGTAAAGCACTTATTGAGAAAAATAAAGGCCACATAAGTGTTCAGAGTAAGCTTGGAGAAGGGAGTATTTTATCAGTACATTTCGTTACAGATTAAATTAACAATTGAAGTGAAAGTTATCTAGCTTCACCTATTAAGGAAATAATCTAAATCACTTATATTTTTAAAACAAAATTCCAATTCTTCGACAAAATGCACATTTTATAAGCTGAAACACACATAAATACGTATTTCACAACATATTTTAGTTCTCCATTTAAACATCTGTTATTTTTAGATTTCGTTAACCAAAGAAGAGAATGTTTAGTAAGGTCAATTATTCTGTTACAAAGGGCACCCTAACCAAAGTAAAAACACTTTGCGTTTTAATCCTATTTTGTTGTAATACATCTTTCTTTGGTCAGACTAATACTAACAAAGATATTTTAGTAAAGATTACTCTGCTAAAATCTCAAGATAATTTTTCTGAGATAGACAGCACATACATCAACACGTTGTTAGAATTAGCAGAAGAACAGCGTTTCTATAACTCAGACAGTCTTTATATTCTAGCTAATCAGGCCCTACAATTAGGTAAAAAATCAAACTATCAATCTGGACAATCTAGAGCGTACTCGAAACTGGGTAATTATTATTCAGATAGTGGCCAACATGATAAAGGCATCCATAATTTCGAAAATGCTTATAAACTGGCCAACGAATTAGATGATTCATCTTTAAGATTGAGAATAACAAACGACTTGGCTGGCGAATACGGGTATAAAGGAGATTATGCTATGGCCTTAAAACTCTATCTAGAGGGCATAGAACTGGCGGACGTTATGGGTAATAAGGATATGCAATCCATACTAAATGAAAATATTGCCGACCTCTATGTTTCTCAAAAAGATTTTGAGCAGGCTATGAAGTTTTATAAAAAAGTAAAAAAAATCAACGATGAAATCGGAAATCCAGTTTTCATGGCTGAGACTTTGAGCAATATGGCATCAGCCTATGCCGATATGGGTGAGTTGGTTCTAGCCATGTTTAGCGTAAACAGCAGTATCCGTGTTTTTGAAAAGGAGAAGATCATGGATTGGTTAGCTTATGCCTATGAAATAAAAGGCAAGGTCTATCTAAAACAACAAAACTATAATTGGGCGATGTATTGGTATAAACAAAGCGAGCTTATACACTTGGACCTTGAGGATGATCGATCAGAAATTGCCCTATTAAACGGTATGGCAGAAGCGAGTTTAGGTGCTAAAAATGATAGTATTTCCCAAGTGTATGCAAACAAGGCTTTAGATTTATCTACAAAACTAGACTATATGTCCGGGACTAAGGACTGTGCTAAAATTTTATACGTCATAAATAAAAACAAGGGAGATTATAAAAAGTCGTTATATTTTCATGAGCTGTTCCAGCGCTTATCGGATACCTTGTCTAGAAGTGAAAATCAAAAAAGCTTAACCCTTTTAAAAACTAAATTTGAATACGACCAACAAAAAGAACAACTTATCCTTGATAACAATAAGGCCTTAGCCAAGCAAAAGATATATGTTTATGCATCTTTAATTGTTCTCCTAATATTCCTTTGTATCACCTTTCTTGTTAGAAGAAACGAAAAAATGCAAAAAAAGCTAAATAAGGAATTATTGTCTAAACAGGCAGATTTAGAGCAAAGTGAAATTCATTTAAAGGAAGTAAATCAAACCAAGAACAAACTATTTTCGATTATTGGGCATGATTTAAGAGGACCCATAGGTGCATTCCAAGGATTGATAACACTCTTTAAGGAAGGCGAAATGAGCAAAGAAGAGTTCCTAGGTTTTGTTCCAAAACTTAAAACTGACATAGACAATATCGCATTTACCTTAAATAATTTACTTTCTTGGGGTCAGACTCAAATGAACGGATCCACAACTTCTCCAGGTATTACATCTTTAGAGCATATTGTGGAAGAAAACATAGGCTTGCTTTCAGAAATTGCCTCAAGCAAATCTATTACCCTTATTAACAAAATAGAACCTAATACTATCACCTATTCCGACAGTAATCAAATCGATATTGTGATTAGAAATCTATTGAGCAATGCGCTCAAATTTACATCTGAAAAAGGTATGATAACCATTGGTGCTGTTCAAAAATCCCAATATTGGGAAGTACATATCCGTGATACCGGCATAGGTATGAACGAGGAAACTTTAGGGAAAATTTTCAACAAAGATTCTACGCACACCACATACGGTACTAATGATGAAAAAGGAACGGGTCTAGGTTTGTCTCTATGTAAAGAAATGGTAGAAAAAAACAATGGTATTATTTGGGCAGATAGTGCCGTAAATAAAGGTTCTAGTTTTTATTTTACCATTCCTAAAGCCAAAAAAGAATTCAAGCGAAGTGCTTAAATTATACTACTTAAACGGTCAACAGCTATTAATCGTTCTACCGTAAACCCCTCAGCATAATCCTTTCCAACCAGTCTGCCCATATCTTGGGCCCTGTATTTTACACTTTCTATAAAGGTTTTACTACTAATCGGAGTTTCTGGCTCCTTACTATTTGGGTCATGGAACTGTGAGCCATATGCCAAAATAGCAGCTACTTTTTTATCCATAAAACCACTAATATCCATCACAAAATCTGGTGTTATATTTTTCCATTGAATATAGTGATAGACCAATTTAGGTCTCCACGGGTCTTGAATTTTTCCATCCAGTTGAGTCTCTATTTTTATGAGCCCACTAAGAAAGCAGGCATCACTTACTAATTTACTCCCTTTTCCGTGATCAATATGACGGTCTTCGATGGCATTACACAAAACGATTTCTGGTCGATATTTTCGAATCATTTTTATGATTTCCAATTGATGTGTTTCATCATTTACAAAGAAACCATCCCTAAAACCAAGGTTCTCCCTTACGGTTACGTTTAGTAAAGCCGCCGCAGCCTTTGCTTCTTTATCTCGTAGCTCCGCAGAACCACGGGTCCCAAGTTCGCCACGTGTTAGATCTATAATTCCTACCTTTTTTCCGTTAGCTACTTCCTTTGCAATGGTTCCGCCCGCGCCAAGCTCCGCATCGTCTGGGTGGGCACCAAATACTAGTATATCTAATTTTATCATAATATAACTACTGGGATTAAATTGGGTATCGATAGATTTAGAACCTATCTGTTTGCTGCTATTGAAGTTGAAAGCTTAACATCGGTTATTGCCTGCTCTATATCTTCAATTAAATCTTCTACTTCTTCTATACCAACAGAAAAACGGATGAGTCCGTCCTTTATCCCCTGCTCTGCTCTAACCTCAGCACTCATTAAGGCATGAGACGTCTGGGTTGGAGATAAAACTGTACTTTCTACACCTGCCAAACTCATAGAGGATTTTATTAGTTTAAGGGATTTTTGAAATTTTGATGCATCTACATAAGGTTTCAGCTCAAAGGAAAGCATCCCGCCAAATCCTTTCATTTGGCGTTTTGCCAATTCATGATCTTTATGAGAAGGTAAACCTGGATAATAAACCGCATCTATGTCTTCATGATTAAACAAAAAGGTGGCCATCATCAAGGCGTTTTCGTTCTGTGCCCGCACGCGAATACCCATGGTTTTTATACTACGCTCCAAAAGCCAAACCGTGTAATCGCTTAAACTTCCTCCAAAATTTTTAGCAAGATGAAAAATACGGTCCATATATAATTCGCTTGAAGCTACTGCCCCTGCACATATATCGGAATGACCACCCATGTACTTAGTTGCGCTATGGATGACAATATCAATACCAAAATCGATTGGATTCTGGTTCACCGGACTAGCGAACGTATTGTCTATCATGGAGACGATATTATGCTTTTTCGCAATTGCCGAAACACCTGCAATATCTGTAATCGTAAGCAAAGGATTAGAAGGAGTTTCTATGTATATTACTTTTGTATTTGCTTTAATTTTAGCTTCAAAATCCTTGGGTTCCCAACCTTGGGTAAACGAATATTCAATACCGTATTTTGAAAATTCCTCAGTAACCAAGTTATACGTTCCGCCGTATAAGGTCTGTTGTAAAACTACATGATCTCCAGCCCTAAGAAAAGCCATCAGTGCTGTGCTTACCGCAGCCATACCACTTCCAAATATAAGAGCAGACTCGGCATGTTCTAATGCTGCTATTTTTTTGCAAAGCCCTTCTTGGTTTGGGGTATTAAAATACCTTGGGTATCTCTTAACATCTACATCATCAAAAGCGTATGACGTACTCATATACAATGGAGAAACTGCACCTTTGTGTTGTTTATCTTCCAATTCCCCAACATGGGTACAAACTGTGTTTAAGCCTTTTTTATTTACTGTCATACTACTAGTTCTTTAGGTTTAATGATACAAAAAAGTCATCTTTTATTTAGCGTAATGTACTTTATACCTCCAGTAACTTAATCCGCCAAGCGTTAGAACTCCGGCGACCATGTAGTAGATAAAAGTAGGCGTAATTACTTGTGCCCCACTAGCATAGCTATGAAGACCTACCAAATAAAAGTTAACACCAAAATAGGTCATCATAATACTACCGAAAGTAACGACACTTAAGAAATTGAAAGTCCACTTGCTTCTAAGTCCAGGTACCAATCGCGTGTGAATTACAAAGGCATAGAGCATAATGGATATCAATGCCCAAGTTTCTTTTGGATCCCAACCCCAATAACGTCCCCAACTTTCGTTTGCCCACTGTCCGCCCAAGAAGTTACCGATTGTAAGCATAATGAGGCCCACGGTAAGCGCTAATTCATTTATTATGGTAAGCTCCCGAATGTTAATTTCCATTCGCTCCTTGTTTTTAGCATTGGTGAGTACCATTAAAACAAGGCATACGATGCCAAGTATCATACCTACGGTGAGCGGGCCATAACTTCCTACGATTACGGCAACGTGAATCATAAGCCAATAGCTATCCAAAACTGGAACTAAATTAGCAATAGAAGGGTCTACCCAACTTTGGTGCGCAATCCATAACAGCATTGCAGTTACAAAGGCAGAGGCGGCAATGGTCATATTACTTTTCCTACCAAAAGCTAGCCCCATTCCCATGGTGGCCCAAGAAACGTATAAAATACTTTCATAAGCATCACTCCATGGAGCATGACCCGAAATATACCATCTGAGAATCAAACCAGCGGTATGCCAGAGAAAAAATAAAATTATAACCCCTTTGAAAAAATAGATACCTACTTTCCAAAGCTCACGATCTTTAAAAATTTGAAATATTAATATAAGGAACATTAAAATCCCCACAACGGCATAATATTTATAAAGTCGATTGAAAATATCTAGTTTATTATACAACACTTCTGTCTCTATTTTAGAGTCTGAAGGCAGCACTTCACTACCGTGATTTTGTTGGTTTTGGTTAAAAGCGGCCAACAATTTATCAGCTTCGGTATAATCTCCCGTTTGTTGTGCCTTGCCTAAGGTCATTAAATAATAAGGCATTGCATTTTTGACAAAATTCGCGTACAGAGAATCTGAAATTTGATATTGCCCTCCTCGGTATTCAACCGCAGAGACCCACTTATTATTCTCATCGTCCAATAATGGAAAAATCTTTAAGATTTGCTGTCCCAAAGCTTGATTTAAAAGGCTTAATCGAATATTAGCATCCTTGAAATCCTTTTCAAATTTATTGGGATTGTTTGTGGCTGTAGCTTCACGAAGAAAGGGTTGTAACTTATAATTTCCCTTATCATCAAAAAAGTCGGTCGCTTTTACATACTTCTTACCCATGGGTATACCCACGATTTTCCGAATACTATCATTCTGCGCTTTTTTATCCAGTGCAATAAATTCGGCGTTGTACCAAACGGCCGGATTCATCATCATAGACAACATCACTTGATCAGAATCAAGACCCAAATAGCTATTCTTTAGACTTAATTTACGCAACAACTCTGAAGAAAAAGTATGGATCGGCTTCATACGCCCACCTTCATCCTGTATGACTAGTTTTCCAAATTTATCAGCATGCTCTTTGCTAACCATGGTGGCCTTTATCAGGGAATCTACTTGTTTTTGTGTTGGCGCGTTGGAACTTGAACTAGAATTTGAATGGTCATGACCATCATCGGCAGAATGCTCCTGAGCACTCATTGGAAAGGAGAATCCAATAAGCAGCAGCAGTGTGGTTATTATTGTTTTCTTCTTTTTCTTCACTTTTTCTAAGGAAGCGGCCAAGTCTTTAAAACGGGTTTTACCAAAGAACATAATACCCATCAATCCCATGTACAAAAGAAAATAACCCACATAAGTAATCCAAGTACCCCAAAAGTCGTGGTTAACGGACAATGTCGTGCCTTTTTCATCTGGATCGAACCCAGATTGGAAGAAACGATACCCTTTGTGGTCCAAAACGTGGTTCATATATACATCGTAATCAAAAGCACGTTCGTCCTTAACAGTTATTCTACTCATAAAAGATGCGTAAGCACTTTCCGTACCAGGATATTTTTCCGCAATAAAGTCGTTCAATTGTATGCCAAATGGTAGTTCGTATACTTTAGAACCATACCGGAGGGAAAAGTCCAGGCCTTCTAAAGTTACCTTATCAGAAAACTTAGTGCTTCCTTTACCTCCCAAAACTTTTACCTCTTGTGATTTTCCATTCGTGGTGACTGTCATAATCATGGCATCCATATCTACCTCTGTTTTTTCACTCTCCGGAATTTCAACAACACCATAAATACCTCGTACTACAGAATCGGGTATCACAAACTGCATATTTGCCGTATTGTATAGCGAACGCAACTGTAAGGGCTGTATGGTATCCTTAATCAACTGACCTTGAAACTGGTCTGCCATACGCATAAAACTACCTTCAAAGGGTGACTTTATTTCGTAACCAGCAGCATTGGTCATAATATTTATAGCGCCATCTGTAGGTTTGTTAAGCGCAAACAAAACACCATGGATACTCGTAATCTTATTGTTTTCCAAATAATGTTCGTGGCGTTGCCCATCACCAGCTTCAACGATTTTTAGATAGGGATTGCCATTTTCATCAGGGATAAGTCCTTCTTTCGCACCTTCAATAAAACCGGTATATGCTACGGTAAACGGTTGACCGTTAAAATCGGCATCCCAAGGCAGATTGGACTGTATATCCTCTGCGGTAACGATTAATTTATCTTCAAGAATTTTTCTTCTAGGTTCTCCTTCAATTTCACCATCTACATGGGCTGTAAAATACGTCTTGTCGGAATAAAACACCTTTTCGGTCTCTCCTTCCCGTATAGGCATCATTCCCTCAAAACTTATGTAACGGGTAACAAAAGCACCTACAATAATCAATATCCAAGAGGCATGTAGCAACAGAACAGGCCATTTTTCTTTTCGCAATAGACGATACCTAAAAATATTACCGGTAAAGTTTATGACAAAAAATACCATAATGACTTCAAACCAGGTGGCGTTGTAAATCCAGATACGGGCTGTTTCTGTACTGTACCAACTTTCTATAAAAGTACCGAAAGCCATGGCGGTTGCGAATACAATAAAAAGAACGGACATTAAACGGGTAGAAAAAAATATTTTCTTGAACAAATCTGTCATAGGAAAGGACATTGGTTTTCGTCTGCAAAAATAAGCTCTTTTTAGCATTTTTAGGTTGAATAAACTCATATAAAGGCTAAACAATACTGTTAATTTTAATATAAAACCAATGATGTATTTCTTTGTATTTTTGAGCCATGATATCCATAACAATTCTTGGTACTGGTAATGTAGCTCAAAACTTGTTTGAGGCTTTTTTACTTGCGGTTGGTGTTGAGGTCCTTCAAGTTGTCGGAAAAGCTACAGACAGGATGGATTTTTTCAAGAATAGGACTACTTTGGCAAGCTATGAAGAGGAACTTGCCCCTACAGACATCTACATTATTGCAGTCACAGATGCCGCCATTAGTGAAGTAAGTGAGAAAATAGCAACATCGGGTTTGGTAGTACATACCTCTGGCGCAGTAGCGCTATCTGTATTACAAACCCATAAGAGACAGGGTGTGTTTTATCCGCTTCAGACCTTTACAAAAGAAAGAATACTAGATTTTTCCAATATTCCGTTATGCATTGAAGCTACCAATGAAAACGACTTACAACTTCTGCATCGCTTAGGCACAACGATAAGTTCTAATGTAACACCAATTGCTTCAGACAAGAGAAAAGCCTTACATGTTTCAGCCGTATTTGTTAATAATTTTACCAATTACATGTACACCATAGGTGAGGACCTTTGTAAACAAAACCAGCTTGATTTTTCATTACTAAAACCTTTAATCAAAGAAACAGCAGAAAAACTTGATTTTTTAGATCCTATTGAAGCGCAAACGGGACCTGCACGAAGAGGTGATTTACAAACCTTACATACACACCTAAGCCAATTGAAATCAAAAAAACATAGAGAAATATACACCCTTTTAAGCAATAGCATTAAAGCTTCTTATCCAATTGAAAACGATAAGTCCTAAATACTATTTCAAACTTTTAAAGACTAAATAAATTCGAATAATGGACAAGAGTTACAAAAAAATTCTAAAAGATATAACAACATTCGTTTTTGATGTAGATGGTGTTTTTACAGACGGTAGTGTCTTGGTAGATACCGCTGGGGAACTATTACGAACGATGAATATAAAGGACGGATACGCATTAAAAACAGCCCTTACCAAGGGATATAAGATTTGTATTATTACAGGGGGAACCAACGAGGGTGTGCGAAAGCGATTAATGGGTTTAGGTGTAACTGACATCTACATGGCTTCTCATCTTAAGATTGAAACATTGAACGATTATATAGGTATTCATAAAATCGATTTGAAGAATATTCTATATATGGGAGACGATATTCCAGATATTCCTCCAATGCAAGTGGTAGGTTTGGCTGCCTGTCCGCAAGACGCCGTGCCTGAAGTGAAAGCTGTAAGCACTTACATTTCTCATAAGGATGGAGGCACAGGTTGCGTACGGGATGTTATTGAGCAAGTGCTTAAAGTACGAGGAGATTGGATGAATCATTTTAGTGCTGCAAACGATTGATAATGCTAAAGAATACACTTACCGAATATGCCATTATTTTAGCTTCTGGCTCTCCTAGGAGGAAAAAATTCTTTGAGGAAATGGAGCTAGATTTTGAAATTAGGCTAAAACCTGTTGAAGAAATTTACCCCGATACTTTGAAAGGTGCTGAGATTTCCAACTATCTAGCCGCGTTAAAAGCAACGCCGTTTAAAAAAGATTTACAACCGAAGGAGATTTTAATCACTTCTGATACCGTGGTTTGGCACAATAATCGTTCATTAGCAAAGGCAGCATCGGCACAAGAAGCACATCAAATGTTACAATCCCTTTCTGGGGATTGGCACGAGGTAATTACATCGGTTTGTTTTACTACAGCAGAAACGCAATTTACAAAACACAAGATTACCGAAGTAAAGTTTAAGGAATTGAATGATTCGGAGATAGAACATTATGTTGCCAAGTACAAACCTTTTGACAAAGCCGGTGCCTATGGAATCCAAGAATGGATAGGACTTATAGGTATTGAGGAAATCAAGGGGTCATACACCAATGTCGTTGGCCTACCTACACAATTGGTCTATGAAACGCTAATGAGTATGGCAAATTCTTAGATTTTACCTAATTTTAAGAAAAAAGTACACACTATGTTTAAAAAATGGTTGACACTTACATCTTCGATAGTCATATTGGCTATTGTAGTTACGCTATTTACTTCCTGTAATGAAAAATTGGAAGTAAATAATAAAAAACTGACTGCTTTAAGCGAGACAGAAACAAAAATGCCAAAAAAAAGTCTATCCAAGAAGTTTAAGGAGTACTGGTACGCAGGTAACGCAGAAATAACCTCATATACCTTGGAGCAAGCCAGATACGGCGAAATTAGGGAAGGGAAAGCCGTAAAAATATTTGTTACTGAACCCTTTTTAAAAACCAAACAGGTAAAGGCAGATGGTAGCAATCCGGATAATATTCCAGTATTAAAGTTAAACGCCACAAAAAACTATCTCACCGGTATTTACCCCTACTCTATTATGACCAGTAGTTTTTATCCTGTGCATGACAACACACATGCCATTAAAGTTGCATTTTCCTCGCAGGAATGGTGTGGTCAAGTATATGCGCAACTTAACAACAGAAAAGAATTTCAAATTAGCTCACATTCCTACTTTGAAACCGAGGCAGATGAGGATATTGTTTTGGATAAATCAAACTTAGAAGATGAAATTTGGAATAGGATTCGCATAGACCCAATGGCGTTACCTATCGGGGATTTCAATATGATTCCGTCTTTGGAATTTATAAGGCTAACACATAAAGATCTAAAAGCATACAAGGCAAATGCTAAATTAACTACAGAAAACGGCCTTAGCACTTATGAAATAAGCTACCCCGAGTTAAGCAGAACCTTAGCCATTACCTTTTCAGAAGTCTTCCCTTTTTCGATTGAAAACTGGTCGGATTCTTCTAAAAGTGGATATGGCGAAAATGCACAGACCTTGACCTCCAAAGGAGCTAAAATAGCCCGTTTAAAAACACCTTATTGGAGACAAAATGGGAATAAGGATTTATATTTGCGTGATAGTTTAGGATTATAAGTTATGAGAGATTTTATTGCTACCCACCAGAACCAGTTACTATCGAGTATCGTAATTTTGGTTTTAGTCCTTATCCTTAAAGTTGCCTTTAGTGCCGCAGCCAGGAAAGTAGGAAAACTGGGAGACTTTAATCCTATAAGAACGAGCCTTATTATTAAATACATATCCATTGCACTTACAGTAACCGCTATGGCTGCATTAACCCTTGTTTGGGGGGTAGATTATAAAGATCTTGGGGTACTCCTTTCCTCGGTCTTTGCCGTTATAGGGGTGGCCCTTTTTGCCCAATGGTCAATCTTGAGTAATATAACCGCTGGCGTTATCATATTTTTCTCCTTTCCTTTTAAAATTGGGAACACTATACGCATTTTGGACAAAGAGCTTGCCGGTGCTGAAAGTTCAGAACTAGACGTATTAGTGATTGAAGATATCCGTGCCTTCCATCTACATTTAAGAAAAACAAACGGTGAAATCCTTACCTATCCAAATAATCTAGTTTTGCAAAAAGGGGTTGTGCTAATTTCTACCTATCAAGAAGACAGTCAAATGGATAATGCGGGAGAACTTTAGTTTGTTAAAGAAGTTGTAAATACCTGACCTCAAGTTTTAATCTTGTTATATTTGAATCAGACTAAAACCAACACCATGCGCCATATTTGGGTCTTTTTGGGCTGTAGCCTTTTTTTATTAAACATATCGACAGCACAAACTCCAAAAAAAAGTACCCCCACGGATATTTATCATGCCGTTCAAAAGCTTAATTTTTTGGGTACTGCGCTCTACATTGCCGCTCATCCCGATGATGAAAATACCCGTTTAATTTCTTATTTATCTAACAATGTACATGCCAGAACAGGATATCTTTCGCTAACAAGAGGCGATGGTGGGCAAAATTTAATAGGTCCGGAGCTACGAGAACTACTAGGCGTACTTAGAACACAAGAACTACTAGCTGCCAGAAGAGTAGATGGTGGTGAGCAATTTTTCACCAGAGCCAATGATTTCGGTTACTCCAAACACCCTAAGGAAACTCTAAAAATATGGAATAAAGAAGCAATTTTAGGGGATGTAGTAACTAAAATAAGACAATTTAAGCCCGATGTGATTATCAATAGGTTTGACCATAGGAGCCCTGGGAGTACACATGGCCACCACACCTCTTCTGCTATGTTAAGCTTGGAGGCATTTGACCTTGCCAATAATCCAAACGCTTTTACCAATCGTTTGAATGAAACGGAAATCTGGCAACCCAGACGCTTATTTTTCAATACGTCTTGGTGGTTTTACGGAAGCGAAGAAGCATTTGAAAAAGCAGACAAATCCAACATGCTTACTATGGATGTAGGTACCTATTACCCAATCCTAGGCGTATCCAATAATGAAATAGCAGCATTAGCTAGCAGTCAGCACTTATGCCAAGGCTTTGGAAGATTAAGTTCCAGAGGTAGTGAACCGGAGTATGTAGAACTGCTTAAAGGGGACTTACCTAAATCTAAAACTGATTTGTTCGAAGGTATCGATACGTCATGGAACAGGATTGCTGGTGGTGATAAAATTGCAGCGCTATTGATTCCAATAGAGAAAAATTTCAATTTTAAACATCCTTATGAACATTTACCGCAATTGGTCAAAGCTTACAGTCTTTTACAAGAAGTAAAGGATAAGCATTGGAAAGCATTAAAGACCATTGAGTTAAAGAGTATCATTACCGCTGTTACTGGGATGCACTTAGAGGCTTTTACTACAGCGGCCTATGCCAATCCTGGAGAATCAGTTTCACTTGATATCGAAATGGTGAATAGAAGTCCGACAAACATAAAATTAAAATCGGTTCGAATAGCAAATGAAGAAGGGCTATTGAAACCTATTCGATTGGAAGAAAATATAGTAGTGAAACAGAAAATCGAATTCACAATACCTAAGGAAACCAATTACACAAGCCCTTACTGGTTAATGGAAAAAGGAAGCTTGGGGACCTATAAAGTGGCCGACATGCAGTTGATTGGAAAACCAGAAACACCAAAGGCTTTTCATGCGCTATTTGAACTGGAAATTGACGGCACAATTATTCCTGTTAGCAAGGCGATAGTATATAAATATGCTAAACCGGACAAAGGAGAAATTTACCAGCCTTTTGAAATCGTTCCAGAAGCCACAGCAAGTTTTGATGATAAGGTGATTATCTTTGCCAATGATACACCAAAAGAAATTCCTGTAACTATAAAGGCTCATGCAGATAATCTATCGGGAACGGTAGAGTTTTGCTTTGACCAAGCCTGGAAGGTAGACCAGAATACAAAACCTTTCAGTATAGCTAAAAAAGGAGACGAACAAACCATCTATTTCACGTTAAGTCCGCCTGCTACAGAAAATGAAAGTTATATCTCCCCTATCGTACGCGTAAACGGAAAGGTAATCACCAAGGAATTGGTTACCATTGATTATGACCATGTTCCTATGCAAACTATTCTATTACCATCCGAGGCAAAAACGGTTCGCTTGGATATCAAAAAAGCAGGTGAACATATTGGATATATTATGGGTGCAGGAGATCAAATGCCTACTAGCCTGGAGCAAATGGGTTATATTGTTCACATTCTTGACCCAGCTAACATAACAGATAGTTCCCTAAGTAAATATGATGCCATAGTACTTGGAATTAGAGCGTATAATGTGTTGGAAGAATTAAAATTCAAACAACGGTTTATTCTTGATTATGTAGCGCAAGGTGGCAACGTAATCGTGCAATACAATACCGCTAACAGGTGGGGTAATCAATTTGAGAACATTGCACCTTACGAGTTAAAAATTTCAAGGGATAGAGTAACGAATGAGGATTCCGAAGTACGCATCTTGGCAATTAACCATCCGCTGGTTACCTTTCCAAATAAAATCACGTCTTCAGATTTTGAAGGCTGGGTACAGGAACGTGGCCTTTATTTTCCAGACAAATGGGGCCCCGAGTTCACCCCTATTTTAGGCATGAATGATGAAGGGGAAACAGAAAAAAAGGGGAGTTTACTTGTGGCTCCGTACGGAAAAGGAAACTATATTTACACGGGACTTAGTTTTTTCAGAGAATTGCCTGCTGGAGTTCCCGGAGCATATAAGTTATTTTCAAATATGTTATCTATAGGAAAAGATACCCTAGAAACAAAAGAAAAGATAAAAGGATGAGTGAAGAGGAGGACGAAAACAAAGCTTGGAAAAAGGAGTATTCTATAGTACTTGCATTAAATCTAATTTACGTCTTGGTTTTTGCGTATATAATGTCATCATTTACCTAATATGGGAATACTAGATTGGACAATTCTTTGTAGTACATTACTATTCATTGTAGTTTATGGTGTCTGGAAGACAAAGGGAAGCAAAAACGTAAACGACTATGTTAGGGGCGGTAAAGAAGCTCAGTGGTGGACCATAGGCTTATCCGTTATGGCTACGCAAGCTAGTGCGATTACTTTTCTTTCTACGCCAGGACAAGCTTTTCATGACGGCATGGGCTTTGTGCAGTTCTATTTTGGACTGCCTTTGGCAATGATTATCATTTGTTTGGTATTTATTCCGCTGTATCATAAAATGAAGGTGTATACTGCCTATGAGTTTCTAGAAGGTAGGTTTGATTTAAAGACAAGGTCTTTGGCAGCTATTTTATTTTTAGTACAAAGAGGACTTGCTGCGGGTATTACTATTTTTGCGCCCTCCATAATACTGTCTGCTGTACTTGGGTGGGATTTAAGAACCCTTAACGTCATCATTGGAACTTTAGTAATTATCTATACCGTATCCGGCGGTACAAAAGCGGTAAGTGTTACGCAAAAACAACAGATGTTCATCATCATGACTGGGATGTTCATTACCTTCTTTTTTATTCTAGGCTACTTACCTGCGGACATTACATTCAGCAAGGCATTAAAGATTGCAGGAGCCAGTAATAAATTGGAAATTCTAGACTTTAGCATGGATACTAAAAGTAGGTATACATTTTGGAGTGGTATCACAGGTGGATTATTCTTAGCATTGGCCTATTTTGGTACAGACCAAAGTCAGGTACAACGGTATTTGTCCGGAAAGACCGTTAGGGAAAGCCAATTGGGACTGGTCTTCAACGGTATCTTTAAAATTCCAATGCAATTTTTCATTCTTCTGGTAGGCGTAATGGTTTTTGTTTTCTATCAGTATAACCCTTCTCCGCTAAACTTTAATCCGGCTGCAACGCAAACCGTAATGGAATCAGAGTTTGCAGATGATTACAAATTATTACAAGAAGGTCAAGTAGCCTTAGAGGCAGAAAAACGAATTGCCCAAAACAACTTTTCCGCAGCCTTAGAAATCAAAGAGTATGCCGCTGTTAAAGAGGCAAAGTTGCAAATTATAAGAATCAACAGAAAAGACAGTACCAATAGAGCGATAGCAAAAACGATTATAAAACAAGCGGACGACACCGCAGAAACCAATGATAAGGATTATGTATTCATACATTTTATCCTAAATAACCTTCCTAAAGGCCTCATCGGCCTTTTACTGGCGGTTATCTTATCTGCAGCAATGTCTTCTACGGCTTCGGAGCTAAACGCACTGGGTACTATTACGGCTTTGGACCTATACAAACGAAATCATATTAAGGAAGAAACCGATCAGCACTATGTAAAGGCTTCCAAGTGGTTCACTTTCGCCTGGGGTATTGTGGCGATTGCTATAGCGAATGTGGCCAATCTTTTCGATAATCTTATACAACTTGTGAATATCATAGGGAGTATCTTTTATGGAAATGTACTTGGTATATTCCTATTGGCTTTCTTTTTTAAATTTGTTAAGGGTAATGCCGTATTCTTTGCAGCCGTCTTAACACAGATACTAGTGTGTGTAGTGTATTACAATCTAATACATATCCATCCTGCAGGCGAAGAAAAATTAGGCTACTTATGGTTGAATTTTATAGGAGCTGCAATGGTAATTGCTTTTGCGTTTATTTTTGAAGCATTTGACCGTATGTTAAAAAGACCTGTAGCAGTGAATTAGTAATTACCAACCAGTATGTAATAATAACATTGAAAACGAAGCGTTAGAAATGAGCTGCAATTTTGACTAAAACACCTTGCAGCTATCTTTTTTATTATATAAGCTTTCACCTTGGGGCCTTAGGGTAGTCTGTCTTTTTTTTAAACCTGAGCTTGCTTTATACTTACAGGCTTCTTTTTATAGAATTTTAAGCATACGCCCGCCATGATAAAATCTGAAGTTGAAGCTTTCTTTATAAAAAGATATAGAAATAAGCCCGTTCTGGTAAAAGCACCGGGACGTGTTAATCTCATTGGAGAACATACAGATTACAATTTGGGTTATGTTTTACCTGCCTCCATAGAAAAAGGGATCTATTTTGCAGCTCAAAAAAATAATACGGGTAAAATCAACATTGAAGCGTTCCTCACCCAGCCCGAGCAAATTGTCTTTGCCTTGGATGGTTCTCATCAACCTTTCACTTCCTTTTGGGGAACCTATTTTAAAGCGATTCTAGAAATTCTTTTAGAAAAGGACTATCCGCTTATAGGTTTTGATTGTGTGTTTGGGGGAGATATTCCTATTGGCGCCGGCCTCTCTTCCTCTGCAGCCCTATGTTGTGGATTTATTCACGCCCTCACCGAATTAAGTGATTTTGAGATAGCCAAAAAAGATATTGCTTTAATCGCTCAAAAGGCCGAGCATAAGATTGGTCTTAACTGCGGTCTTATGGATCAATATGCGGTGCTGTATGGTAAAAAGGGCAACGCTTTATTTTTAGACTGCAAAGATATAAGCCATGAGTATGTGCCCATTAATTTTAAGGGCTATAGTTGGGTACTCATCAATAGTAACATAACGCATAACTTGGCTTTAGATTCAGAATACAATAAAAGACGAAACTCTTGTGAGCTAATTGTTTCAGAAGTTACCAAATTCAAAAGTAATGTGCATTCCTTGCGGGACGTAAGTTTTAAAGATTTAGAAAAGATAAAAAGCGGTGTTTCCCCTACGGACTATAAACGTGCAGGATATGTTTTAGCAGAGAATGGGCGTGTGATACGGATGATGGATGCTTTGAAAAAAGGGGATGCCAAACAGAGTGGGGCTATTCTCCTAGAAGGACATTGGGCCATGTCTACCGAGTTTGAAATAACTACGGACGAGATAGATGTACTCGTAAGTGCTGGCCAAAAGTTAGAAGGTGTTATGGGATCAAGAATGATGGGTGGTGGTTTTGGTGGATGCACCATAAACCTGATGAAAACAAAGCTCATGGAATCACATAGTAAAGCTATACTAGCCACGTACAAAAAGGAAACGGCCATAGTTGCCAAAGTCTATCACCTTAAAATCGATGATGGAGTGCGCACATTAGCACGTTAAAAAAAACCCTTTAAAAAAAATAGAGCGGAAACAAAAACTATAACCCTAAGGTAAATAGATAATTGAATCCGCTCGATTTAGTTTTGCTAACTATAAAGCCTGTGTAATTATTAGTTTCTTGTAAACCGAAGATTACATGGCTCCCCATTCTTTCAGGGAATCCATATTCATTTTAACGTAATCATCATTTCCAGCTTCTTTGGATGCTTCTAAAGATTTTTTAGCTACAGCGATTGCACCTTTCTTATCTCCAGCTTTAGCCAAAATCAACGATTGTTGTCTTAACTGCCAAAAAGCAGGTTTTTCAGTCATTGCCATTGCCTTATCCATCCACTCTTTTGCTTTACCAATGTCTTTACCCTCTGCAGAATAATAGGTTGCAGCAGCATAATAATCTCCTGCACCAGGACCGCCAAGCGCACTATCAATACTTTTCATAACAGCAGCATCTGTAAGCACTCCTATAGGAATAGCTACGTATGTATTTTCCCATATAATCCCTAGATTAGCTCCGTTGTTTGTAATATCATCTATTGTAATAGTGAAAGTTTCTACCGGCATGTCTATTGGCCATACAGGAACGGTTGCTTTAGCTGCAATTTTACTTTCTTCCCAATTCCGTGGTGTACCACTACCTTCAGTATCGGTATAAAAGAAAACTTCCCACGTTTTAGCACCAGGCTTTGTGAAAATGGAATATGTACCAGCTTTCACATCACTTCCTGCAATCGTAACATCCGAATCAAAACTAACGGTTGTGTATGCATTGGCTGCCGTTCTCCAGAGTTTATCAAAAGGCACAAGCTCTCCGAATATTTTTCTTCCTTTCATAGAAGGTCTGGAATAATCGATTACAACTTCCGTTAAACCAACGGTTTGTATCAATTTTGAAGCCGGACTAGCGGCAGGTGTATTAATTTGGGCTTCCAAAGAAAATGAAGCTACAATAGCTAATAAAAATAAGATTACTTTATTCATGGTTTTTGTTTTTAGTATGCGCAAATCTAGATATAAAGAGATGTTGCTCTTGTTAACAAAGTCATAAATAAACAACTTAGGAATTCAAAAGGACAGGTTTTCTAATAGTTCGTTGCAGCTATGTTCTAATAAGGAATAGATAAATCCTTAATAAACTGCAAATGCCTTGGAGCTTACAGAATTGTCAAAATAAACGACGAAATAGTAAATAGATGTAGCAATGTGCTCTGAGATTACACCTTCTTTTTCCACGCTAGTGGTAAACTGTTCCCAAACGGTTTTCCCGTTTACGTCATAAATTCGGGTGCCGTTTATATTATTTTCTGAGTTGATAATATATCGAATCTCACCGGTACCCAACTCATTGAATATAAGCAGTTCTTCCTCGTTTTCCTCTGGTGGAGGATTTGGTTCTGGTTCTGGCTCTGGTTCAGGCTCTGGTTGCACTTCTTCAATTTGTGAAAATTTAAAAAGTCGCGATAGCGATGTAATATTTGGCGATTGTCTCATAAAAAGCTCAGAGGATATAAAGTAGTTCCCCAATCCGTCATTGGTAACGCCTTCTACTTGCGCCAATCCTATTTCCAGTAGTACTGCTGTAAATTCATTAGGAAAAATAGTGGACGTTGTTATGGAATATATTCTTGCGAAGGGCATCAAAAAGTTAGAATAACCCAACACCACTAAGGTACCGTCTGTGGCATTATAATCTGCATCGGTTACAAGCCCTATATTTTCTACAGTATCTCGTCTTGTAGCGGTGTGATTCCCTAGTGTTTTCGGTACTGCATAGGCGACCGAGCCTTCACTTTTCCATTGCTTGGTAAGTATAATGAACTCGTCTTCCAAAACAAAAAAAGCTTCTGCGTCCCAATCACTGTTTCCTGTATCCGTAAAATCGGTTTGGTCTTCGTACGAAAAGAAAATAGCTTCAGCAGTTGCAGTATCATTATCCAAATAATCCGCCTTTGCTACCCTGTATATTGTTAAGTCTTGTCGGGTTCCCAGGTTATTTCCAAAATCGCCAACATAAATATAATCCTCATCTTGACTAATAGCCTCCCAATCTGTATTAGTTGCGTTAGTTAAGGTAACGGTTCGAGTAATTTCTCTGGATAGCGTATCTATTTCAAATAGAGCTGCGGCACCACCGGAGTCATTATGGGTGATAATATGATTGTTAAAAAACAATAGTCCAGAAGTTTCAGAAACGGCTTGCGGCAACTCGCCAAGCTCCACAATGAGTCCTTGGCCTAGCGCAATATTGGTAAGGAACATAACATAAATACCTAGTATAATTCTCATGAGGTTGTTTTAAATAGCATGGTAAATTACAAAATAAGCAGTGTCTTGACAGCTTTAACTAGTTTAAAAATTGATAATATCGGTGAAAAACAGCACGATACATCAAAACATAAATTATTTTAATTTTGTTTAACGAATTAAATTTTTGGCTGAACAATAATGCATCTATCTTTGTTAAAAATACCCGAATGAAATTATACCAACTACATTCCAAACAATCCTTCCCAATATCTAGGCAACAAGCATGGGATTTTTTGTCGAGTCCGAAGAATTTACAGGAAATAACGCCAAAGCACATGGGATTTACTATTTTATCTGGTGCTGATAGGCCTATGTATGCCGGTCAAATTATTCAATACAAAGTTTCGCCACTTCCTGGATACACCACAAAATGGGTCACCGAAATCACACATGTTAAGCAAGGCGAATATTTTGTAGATGAACAGCGTTTTGGGCCTTATGCCCTGTGGCATCACAAACATTTTATCAATGAAGTAGAGGGTGGTGTAGAGATGGAGGATATTATAGATTATAAAATTCCTTTTGGCATATTAGGACAAATAGCACACCCCATAATTGTAAAGAAACAGTTGAGTCAAATATTTGAGTACCGAGAGCAACAGTTGATTGAACGTTTTGGTAGCATACCGGGTTCAGAAAAAGAAATTCACTTTAAATCATTTTAAGTCATGAGTAAAAACATACTATTAATTGGAGGGACCCATGGTATTGGGCATTCCTTAGTTCATTTATTACATAATAATTACAGCGTTTTCGTAGCATCTCGTACCACCGAAGGTTTAGACGGACTCAATGTAACACATATTCCGTTCGACGCCACAACTGATGATTTAGACACCTCAAACTTACCGGATGAACTCCATGGATTTGTATATTGCCCAGGAAGCATCAATCTAAAACCATTTAAAATGATGAGTTTAGATACCTTTGAACAGGACATGCAACTGAATTTTTTTAGCTTGGTAAAAACGGTTAAAACTATAATTGGGAAAATGTCTGAAGGAGCTAGCATGGTATTTTTTAGTACTGTTGCCGTAGGAACAGGAATGCCTTTTCACACCAGTGT
The DNA here is from genome assembly GCA_964569345.1 of uncultured Maribacter sp. Lineage (GTDB taxonomy): Bacteria > Bacteroidota > Bacteroidia > Flavobacteriales > Flavobacteriaceae > Maribacter. The sequence continues at coordinate 56,424 of CAZMUV010000007.1, forward strand.
TGCGGCAGCAAAAGGAGCAATAGAAGGTTTTGCCAAATCCATGGCAGCCGAATATGCACCTAAGATTCGTGTAAACGTAGTTGCCCCTTCATTAGTAGATACGCCTTTGGCCGGTCGCTTACTGAGCAATGACAAAAAAGTAGAAATGATGTCGCAACGTCATCCATTAAAAAGAGTTGGAAAACCTGAGGACATTGCAAACATTGCAGCATTTTTATTGAGCGATGATAGCAGTTGGATGACGGGACAAATTGTTGGTGTTGACGGCGGTATGTCTACCTTGAATATTTCATAAAATGAGGAAAAAGGTTTCTGTTTTTTGGTTCCGGAGGGATTTACGCTTAGATGATAATTATGGCTTTTTGGAAGCCCTGAAAAGCGATTTTCCGGTACTCCCTGTTTTTATTTTTGATACGGAAATATTGGATAAGTTACCTAAAGACGATGCCCGGGTATCTTTTCTTCACGAAACCCTTCAAAAAATGAGGGATACAGTACAAAGCAATTATGATAGTTCGATAGGGCTATTTCATGGAAAGCCGATAGACGTATTCAAGGAACTGTCTAATGTATATGAAGTGCAAGGGGTGTACACCAACCATGATTATGAGCCATATGCAAAGGAAAGGGATACCAAAATGGCCATATTTTTTGAGGAACATAATATCCATTTCAAAACCTATAAAGATCAAGTCATTTTTGAAAAAGACGAGGTTGTAAAGGACGATGGAAAACCATACGTGGTCTACACTCCTTTTAAAAATAAATGGAAATCGCTTTTCAATGCGAACCATCTAAGTCTCCACGATACAAGGGAGTACATGAATAATCTTATTGCAGATTCCAACCTACCTAACGTATCACTTTCGAATATGGGCTTTGAGCCATCAGAAATAAAGGTTCCGGATTACACTGCAACTCCTGCTCTCATTAATAATTATGAGGATACTAGGAATTTTCCAGCAATAAAAAATGGTACGTCCCGCTTAGGGCCTCATTTACGATTTGGTACCGTCTCGGTGCGTGAGATGATGAAAAAAGCGATTACTGAAGAAAACGAGGTATTTTGGAGCGAGCTTATTTGGCGTGAATTTTTTATGCAGATTTTATGGCATTTTCCGCATACCAAAGAAAAAGCATTTAGACCTAAGTATGACCGAATAGATTGGCGTAACAATGAAGCCGAATTTGAAAAATGGAAAAACGGAATGACAGGATATGCATTGGTAGATGCAGGAATGCGTGAGCTAAATGCAACAGGATACATGCACAACAGAGTGCGTATGCTCGTCGCTAGTTTTCTTTGCAAACATCTATTGATAGATTGGCGCTGGGGCGAAACTTACTTTGCAGAAAAACTATTGGATTATGACATGAGTGCCAATGTGGGTAACTGGCAATGGGCGGCAGGTAGTGGCGTAGATGCTGCTCCGTATTTTCGAATATTTAACCCCATGACCCAAGTAGATAAATTCGATAAGCAAAAGGAATATATCAATACATGGGTTCCGGACTTGCAGGAATTGACCTATCCAGAAAAAATGGTAGATCATAAAATGGCTAGGGAACGCTGTCTTAAAACCTATAAAGATGCTGTTGCTTAATGGTTGTTGTTTGGTTCAAAAGGGATTTAAGGTTATTGGACCATGAGCCTTTGGTAAAGGCTATTGCTACTGGAGAAAAAGTACTATTGCTTTATAGTTTTGAACCTATATGGGCAAACGATTTGCATTACAGCAATAAACATATCAATTTTATAAAGCAGAGCCTGACCGATCTTCAAAGGCAGCTCCTCTCCTATGACACCAAAATACTTGTTGTAACCGAGGAAATCTTATCTATGTTCAAAAAGCTGAATGATCACGATAGCATATCTCATATATTTTCCTACCAAGAAACGGGGATGAAAATGACGTATGACCGTGATAAAGCGGTTTCTAAATGGTGTAGCGAATATGCAGTTACTTGGGAAGAAAGCATACAAAATGGTGTCTTTAGAGGCATAAAAAACAGAAAGAAATGGAAAAACGACTGGGTTTCTTTTGTAAATACCAACATTGATAAACCACAAATGGAATTAGGGAGCTTCTACCCTATTTCAATGATTGAAAAATTTACAGAAACACATTTTAAAATGGTTTCCTTGGATACCCAATTACATTCTCAAATTCAAAAAGGAGGAACATCTTATGCCGTTAAATATTTAGATTCTTTTTTAAATGAGCGTATTTGGGGCTATAATTCGAATTATTCGAAACCCGCCACATCTCGTAAACATAGTAGTAGACTTTCTCCATACCTTGCTTGGGGATGCTTGTCCGCCAGACAGGTATGCCAATATGCAGCAGGACACAAGAAAAGCGTGAACAACAAAAGAAACCTAAGTTCCTTTCTTTCCCGTATGCGCTGGCAGGCACACTTTATTCAAAAATTTGAAATGGAGGGCGAGATGGAATTTAGAAGTGTGAACAAGGGGTACCACGAACTGTACAAGCCAAGGCAGCTCCATTTGCAAAAGGCCTGGCGAGAAGGTCAAACCGGAATTCCCCTTATAGATGCGGCTATGCGATGTTTGGTTACAACCGGCTTCGTGAATTTTAGACTGCGTGCCATGCTGGCTTCCTTCTTTACCCATCTGCTATGGCAACCTTGGCAAGATTGCACAGTACACTTGGCACAAAACTTTTTGGACTTTGAACCCGGCATTCATTTTCCGCAGTTGAACATGCAATCTGGTGAGACTGGGGTAAATACAATTCGTATTTATAATCCTATAAAAAATAGCAAGGAACACGATGCTCATGGCGTTTTTATCAAAAAATGGGTTCCCGAACTAGCAACTCTCCCTTATCAATATATTCATGAGCCATGGGAAATACCGCAGATGGAACTGCAGTTTTTAGGGTTTGAACTAGGAAAAGACTATCCACAACCTATTGTTTCTATATCAAAAATGCGAAAGTTCGCCAGTGATGCTTTATATGCATTCAAAAAGAATCCTAAAACCAAAAAGGAAAGTAAGCGAATAATAGCAAAACACACCTTACCAGGAAGACCGGTTTGGGACCAACATAACTGAAATTTGGAAACCGTATTACTCCAAGTTTGATTATCTTTAAATCCGTTATAAAAAAACCACCTAAACGAGAATACCCATGAAAAAAACAATTCTAAGCGCTTGCCTTTTCATTTGTTGTTTTTCCCTTTCGGCACAAAAACTGAGTTCGAATAAAAAAGCACTTATCGCATCGGTAGAAAAGCATAAAAATGAACTTATAAAAATTAGTGATTCTATTTGGGCTCTGGCAGAAACTGCTTTCGATGAGACTGGCTCCGCAGAAATACTTGCAAACTATGCAGAAAAAAATGGAATGACGGTAACCCGAGGTGTTGCCAACATACCAACGGCGTTTACCGCAACCTATGGCTCTGGTTCTCCAGTAATAAGTATTCTTGGTGAGTTTGATGCCCTTCCGGGTATTTCTCAAAAAGCTTCGCCCATAAAGGAAGCACTAAACCCAGGAGCGGCAGGTCATGGATGTGGCCATAATCTTTTTGGCACCGCTAGCCTTGGTTCCGCAATAGCCATAAAAGAACTTATGGATGCCGGAAAAATAAAGGGAACCGTAAAGTTTCTAGGAACCCCTGCAGAAGAAAAGTATTTTGCAAAAGTATGGATGGTAAAAGCTGGACTTTGGGACGATGTTGATGTAAACGTAAGTTGGCACCCTGGAGCAAGTACGGAGGCCGATGTACAAAGTGGACTTTCATTAATAGATTTTATCGTTGAATTTAATGGACAAGCAGCGCATGCTTCTATGGATCCCTGGAACGGCCGAAGTGCATCCGATGCATTAGAATTATATACTACAGGTATTAACTATTATAGAGAGCATATTCAGCCTACTTCCAGAATACACTACCATATACAGGACGGCGGGCAGGTCGTAAACGTTGTGCCAGATTATGCTAAACTGTGGGTGAGGGTTCGTGACCCAAAACGAAAAATAATGTTACCTACGTACGAGCGCGTAAAGGAAATGGCTGAAGGTGCCGCTATTATGGCCGATGTGGACTATAAAATATCATTGGTTTCCGGAATTTACGAAACCCTCGTAAACCGTACTGGTGGTGCCATCATGCAGAAAAATCTTGAGCTTTTAGGCGAAATAGAATATACACCAGAAGAAACGGTATTTGGTAAAGCAATCCAAAAAGCAACCGGTAAGGCAGAAGTTGGTATGGATAGCTCTATTCGTCCGCTAAGGGAAACAGATCCAAACGCAGGAGGCGGTTCTACAGATGTTGGCGATGTAAGTTGGAACGTTCCCAATATTAACCTTAGCGCAACTGTTGCTCCCAAAGATACACCTTGGCATTCTTGGGCGGTAGTAGCCTGCGGTGGCATGTCTATCGGTCATAAAGGCATGGTATATGCTTCCAAAGCTATGGCGATGACGATGGTAGATTTATTTGAAAACCCCAAAATGGTACAAGAAGTAAAAGAAGAATTTAAAACAAGAAAAGGTGACGAGGTGTATGAGCCTATGATAGAAGGCCCACCACCACTTAACGGAAATTAATATCAAAACTAAAAATTGCTATGTTCGGAATATTTAAAAAGAAATCAGAAAAAGAAAAGCTAGAAGAGAAATACAAAAAGTTAATGAAAGAGGCCTTTGATTTGTCTAAATCCAATCGCTCTGCCAGTGATGGTAAATATGCAGATGCAGATGATGTACAAAAACAGATAGACGCCTTGGATAACAAATAAACAAACTACATATGGGTATGAAAAAGTTGCATTCGGTTGTTTTGATTTGTCTCTTTTCCGTAATAGTGAATGGCCAGTCTTTCGATTTTAAAATTGATCACTTTGCCATCGTGGTAGACGATGTGGATAAGAGTGCTGAATTTTATGGGACTATGTTGCAACTGACGGAAACACCGCATCCCGATAAAAAACCAGGATTTCGTTGGTTTCTGGTTGATGGTAGCTCTCAAATACATCTCATTCAAAAAGAATTTACCCCTTTTAAAAAGAACAAATCCATGCATCTATGTCTGGCTACTCAAGACTTGGATGGTGTTATCGCCCATCTGGAAAAAAATGATGTACCCTACTCTGATTGGCCCGGTAAAGAAAATGCTGTAACCTTGAGAACCGATGGTGTGCGACAAATTTATATACAGGATCCGGATGAGTATTGGATAGAAATTAATACCGCGAAACACGAATGAATAACCCGATCAAAGAAGTATTCACACTAGGCTTTCCTTGGCAAACAGAAGACCCCTTTTTATTTTGTGTCTACCACTTGGATTATTATCCAAAAGGGAAGCAAGACATGTCGCCTGATGCCTCTTTGGAAGGACGAAACTTAGGTAATGACTTTACCGTAAAAGATGGATGGCGCATGTACCACGGACAAACGATTCCTGGTTTCCCGGCACATCCGCATCGGGGTTTCGAAACAATCACGATTGTGAACAAGGGGTTTTGTGACCACTCAGATTCCTTAGGAGCCGCCGGTAGGTTTGGAGAAGGAGATGTGCAATGGATGACAGCCGGTAAAGGGGTACAGCATTGCGAAATGTTCCCTTTGGTGCATACCGATAAAGACAATCCTTTAGAACTTTTTCAAATATGGTTGAATTTGCCCAAAGCCAATAAATTCGTAGAGCCACATTTTAAAATGCTCTGGCACGAGGATATTCCGATCATAAAAACCGATAATGCCAGTATAAAAGTGATTGCTGGTCATTACGGTAAAGAAAAAGCTCCCGAACCTGCTCCTGACTCCTGGGCTACAAAAGCAGACAATCATGTGGCCATTTTGAATATACATATAGCACCCAATGGTACGTTCACACTGCCGAAAACAGCTGTTGGCGTAAATAGAACGCTATACTTTTATGAGGGTGACGCTATAACAATCGAGAGCACAAATATTCTTCCAAATCACGGCATCACTTTGGATGCCACGGAAGAAGTTGTAATTACCGCTGGAAATTCAGAGGCACATCTTTTAGTACTTCAGGGAAAACCTATAGCAGAACCTGTGGTAAAATATGGTCCATTTGTAATGAATACCGAAGCGGAAATACAGAGCGCGATGGAGGAATATAAATTGACTCAGTTTGGTGGTTGGCCTTGGCGCTATCCAGATCATGTGCATGAAAAGGACAAGGGAAGGTTCGCCAAATATCCTGATGGAACACTAGTAGAGAAAACATGAAAATTACATTAAAACTTGCCGCGATTTATAATATCCTATGGGGGGCTTGGGTTGTTCTATTTCCTAATCAGTTCTTCGAATTTGTTGGCATGGAACCCCTAAACCATCCCATGGTTTGGCAGGGGATGGGTATGGTTATTGGCGTTTACGGTATTGGTTATTGGTGGGCCTCCTACGACCCCATGCGACACTGGCCTATAGTAGCTGTAGGTTTTCTTGGTAAAATCTTTGGACCACTTGGTTTTCTGTTTAACTACGTGCAGGATATCGTTCCTTTTGAATTTATATACACGCTCATTACTAACGATTTTATATGGTGGATTCCGTTCTTCCTTATTCTAAAAAAGGTACACGTTGATTATAAATGGAAATTAACTTAACAAACAAACCACTTGCCACATTACTAGCAGGATTCTATGGTATTGCTGGCCTATACCACTTTATAAATCCTGAGTTTTATCTGGGTCTAATACCGGATTATATCCCAAAACCGATGTTTATCAATTATGTTGTTGGACTCGTAGAAATGTTATTAGGAATTTTAGTTTTATTTCCGAACAGCAGAAAGAGGGCATGCCATGCCATCATGGTATTACTAATACTTCTAATACCGTCACACATATACTTTATTCAAATAGGCTCCTGTGTTTTAGATGGCCTTTGCGTACCCAATTGGGTTTCTTGGAGTAGATTGATAGTTATTCATCCTTTGCTCATTTATTGGGCCTATACCGTATCTAAAACCTAATATATAAATGATACTTGAAACACTACGAATAAGCTTCGATTTTGGATTGCTTGTGCTAATTTGGATGGTACAACTAGTAATTTACCCAAGCTTTAAATACTTTAACAAAAATGATTTAATCCGCTGGCACCGTGTTTATGTGCAACGCATTTCTTATGTGGTAATTCCCTTGATGTTTGGGCAAACACTAATAGCGATATATCAGCTATACCTTACACCTTCGCTATATACTACAGGTAGCGTAGTATTAATTTTTCTTGTATGGATTCTTACTTTTTGGCTATTTGTGCCTAGACACAATGCCATTTCAAACGTACGTTTCGATGAAAATACCTTGTCTGAACTGGTTTCATATAACTGGGCAAGAACCGCAGTATGGAGTATCGTTTTTATTTGGTCTGCGTTTACACACGTGTAATTTTAGCACCAATAGCTCTCAATCGCTCGTCTATATTTTCATAGCCACGATCAATCTGCTCAATGTTATGAATCGTTGAAGTTCCTTTAGCGGATAGTGCCGCTATCAATAAGGAAACACCTGCTCTAATATCAGGGGAAGTCATGGTTGTTGCTTTCAATGAAGACTTAAAATCATGTCCCATAACCGCCGCTCTATGAGGGTCACAGAGAATAATCTTTGCACCCATGTCTAATAGTTTGTCTACAAAAAAGAGTCTACTTTCAAACATTTTTTGATGGATGACAAGCTCGCCCCTTGCCTGTGTGGCAATAACAAGAATAATACTCAATAAATCTGGAGTAAGTCCTGGCCAAGGCGCATCTGCAATGGTTAAAATAGAACCATCAATATAGTTTTGAATCTCGTATCCGTTTTTGTGTGCAGGAATATAAATATCATCTCCCTTACGTTCTATGGTAATTCCTAACTTTCTAAAAACAGTAGGAATCTGACCTAAATCGTCCCAACTTACATTTTTGATAGTGAGTTCGCTTTTGGTCATCGCCGCAAGACCTATCCAACTACCTATCTCAATCATATCCGGTAACATCCTGTGTTCCGTACCACCTAGACTTTCTACACCATCAATTACCAATAGGTTAGAACCAACACCGGAGATTTTAGCCCCCATTCGATTCAACATTTTACACAATTGTTGCAGGTAAGGTTCGCAAGCTGCGTTATAAATCGTGGTTTGACCTTCAGCGAGTACAGCTGCCATTACAATATTAGCGGTACCAGTCACAGAAGCTTCATCCAATAGCATGTAAGTTCCCTTTAGCTTTTTGGCCTCTACCCCGTAAAAATATTCTTCTTTATTATATCTGAACTTAGCTCCCAATTTTATAAAACCTTCAAAATGGGTATCTAATCTCCTACGTCCAATTTTGTCCCCGCCCGGTTTTGGAATGTATCCTTTCCCAAAACGCGCTAGTAATGGTCCAACCAACATAATAGAGCCTCTTAAACCTCTACCATCTTTTTTAAACTGATCGCTTTGCAGGTAGTCTAGATTTATATCGTCCGCCTTAAACGTATAGCTGCCTTTTCCCTTTTTCTGGATTTTAACTCCTAAATCCTCTAATAAGGAAATAAGTTTATTAACATCTATGATGTCTGGAATGTTGGTTATTGCTACCTTTTCCTGTGTCAGTAATACTGCACATAAAATCTGTAAAGCTTCGTTTTTAGCCCCTTGCGGTGTTATTTCACCTGATAGTGGGTGCCCACCTTCTATCTTGAATGTTCCCATCTAAAGTTTGTAGACGATTAATAGCGTTTTTTACCGCGATTATTATTCCTTTGATTGTTCTTGTTGTTATTGTTAGACCGCGGTGTTTTCGCAATCCTATTCTTTAGAAATTGACCACTATCGGTAAGGCTTTCGCCCTCTGCCGCTAAATCAATGGCTCCATTACTAAGCTCCAACAAGTGCTTAAAGATAGCAGAATCGTCCACAACATCTTTATTCCAGTTCAGGTAGCATTTTTTCATATGATTGGCAATAGCATACTCAAGACCGGAACGCTTATCTCCTTTCTCCCACTCTACTGCAACATCTATCATACGTTTGATATTGTTACCATAAAAACGATATTTTGGGAAGTTTTGCGGGTATTCCAAAGCATCTGGACGTTCTTGCAACTGCTCTTTTGTGGTTATCGGAAAAGGAGATTCCACATCCAATTTAAAATCGGACATAATGAATAGCTGATCCCATAACTTATGCTGAAAATCAGGCACATCGCGCAAATGTGGTTGTAAATTTCCCATTACGCTTATGATGGAGTTGGCCACATTGTTTCGTTCCACAGGGTCTTCAATTGAAACCGCATGATCCACCATCTTTTGAAAATGACGACCGTACTCCGGTATTATTAAATGTGGACGCTCTGTATTGTATTCTAGGTTTTCTACTAATTGCAAATTGGATAGTTTTACTTTAAACTGATTGAAGAAGTGTTCTTATAACGCACGCAAAATAATAAAATTATAGCGTATATGCTATTTTAAAGGGATATTACACCCTCTAGGGCACCTACTTCCTTGTATTTATCTATGACTTCGTTAGGGTTTTTAAGGTTTACCGTAATAGAGACACTGGTATATTTCCCCTTTTTAGATTTTTTTGAGATTATTACCGCACCGCTATGGTCGAATATCTTATGTATTTGAGCAATGTTATCCGAGTCTGTCAAAACGATAAACTTATAAAGGTAATCAGAAGGCCAAACGGTGGTCTCCGCCAATTGCTCTTTTAGTCGTTTATAAAACTCCTCTGGGCTAGTTTCTGCCATTGGTTCATTTTTAAACAAAGATAAGAGGAAACATCTGGTTTTTTGGTATCTTAGGTTTGCCTATTTTTGACAAGCTAAAACTGTAATTTGAATTTTAAACGAATCGTGATAACGGGTGCTCCCGGAACCGGAAAAACAGCTATAATAAAAGCCTTAGAGACTTCTGGGTTTTACTGCTTTCATGAATTTATTCGAAGCATGACATTGGAAGCTAAAAACGAACAGCATCCAAATAGCATGCTCGGCAATCCAATTGCATTTGTTAGCGATTCAAAACAATTCAATCTACAACTTTTAGAAGGTCGCAGAAAACAGTACGAGGACGGAAAAAAACAAGAAAAAGCGCAGGTCTTCTATGACCGTGGTATGCCCGACGTACTTGCATATATGGATTATTTTGACCAACCATATGAAATCGATTTCCTTAATGCCTGCAAAAAACATAATTACGACAGTGTATTTTTACTGCCACCCTGGGAAGCAATTTATGTTCAAGATAATGAAAGATTGGAAACCTATTTACAGGCGACTGAAATCCATGAACATTTAAAAAATACCTACGCGTCTCTTGGATATGTAATTAACGAAGTTCCGTTCGGAACCGTAGCGGAAAGACTTGCCTTTATAAAGAACCTTTTAGATATGTCTCGTGAATAGCACACCCATTGAGATTCTTGAAAAGTATTGGGGTTTTACATCTTTTAAAGATTCGCAGGAGAAAATTATAACCGCTGCTATAGAAGGTAGGGACGTTTTGGCCCTTTTACCTACTGGAGGGGGAAAGTCAATTTGCTTTCAGGTTCCGGCGATGGCACAGGACGGAATATGCATTGTAGTTTCTCCTTTAATCGCATTAATTCAAAACCAGGTATCCAAGCTTAAAGATTTAGGTATTAAAGCGATAGGCTTAACTGGAAGCATGAGATTTGAGGAGCTCAACAATGAACTGGATAATTGCGTTTACGGCGGCTATAAATTTCTTTATATTTCCCCGGAGCGCTTGGGCCAGGAACTGATACAAGAGCGGATTCAGCAAATGAACGTAACGCTGTTGGTCATAGACGAGGCGCACTGCATTTCGCAATGGGGACATGATTTTAGACCTGCCTATTTAAAATGTTCGGTATTACGAGAACTTCATCCAAAAGTTCCTTTTATGGCGCTTACAGCAACCGCTACTTCAAAAGTAGCAGCTGATATTGTTTCTACTTTAGATTTAATAGCACCTCTTGTTCAAAAGGATTCATTCTCCAGAAAAAATATTGCATTTAAAGTAATTAAAGAAGAGGATAAAAGATATCTACTCAAACAGCATTGCAGTAAGCTTAATACTAGTGGCATCGTTTACGTGAGAACTAGAAGGCTAGCAGAAGAAATTTCCGGTTATTTAATAAGCTGTGGTATAAGCACGACTTATTATCATGGTGGAATAACCGAAAAAGAGAAGAAAAAAAAGCTGGAACAATGGTTGGAAAATAAAACTAAAATAATGGTGGCTACCAATGCTTTTGGCATGGGAATCGATAAGCCAGATGTAGCTTTAGTTATTCATTATCAAATACCGGACTGTTTGGAAAATTATTTTCAGGAAGCCGGAAGAGCCGGAAGGGATGGTGCCCCTGCCGAAGCTATTCTAATCACAAATAAAACAGATCAAGAACAGGTAAAAAAGCAGTTTTTAGATATTCTCCCGGGTGTATCTTTTGTGAAATTCGTATACAATAAGCTAAATAACTACTTACAAATTGCCTACGGAGAAGGCTCTGGGAATACCTTTCGCTTAAACTTTAACGAATTTTGCGCCACGTATGGTTTAAACTCACTGCTTACTTATAATGTACTAAGGATACTGGATAGAAATTCCGTACTCGCCTTATCTACCTCTTTTGCTAGAAAAGTAACAGTACATTTTACCGCAGATAAAGATGTGCTTTTTGATTATATAGAACGAAATCCAAGCCTGTCTGATTTGGTTAAAATTGTCTTGAGAACCTATGGCGGGATATTTGAATTCGAAACCTTGATTAACACGCTACTTCTTTCCAAAAAATTAAATACCAGTGAAAACGATATTATTAAAGGTTTGGAAAAATTAGCATCCGAAGAGATTATAGATTTTAAAGGCTCTCATAGCGACTTGGAACTTACTTTTTTAGTACCAAGAGAAGACGAAAGTACCATCAACCTATTTTCTAAAACCATTAAGGAGCAAAATCAACTAAAGGAAGGCCAAGTAAAACAAATATTAGCATACACGAATAACAATCGTATGTGCAGAAGTAAACAGTTGTTGGCTTACTTTGGAGAAACGGATTCAAGCCCGTGCGGGATATGTGATGTTTGCAACAGTCCAAAAGATTCTATAATCACATTACAAAACATCAAAATCCAAATTTTAGCACTATTGGCATCGAATCCAGGAAACTCCAGAACTGTTCAGCAACTATTGCATATAGAAAGTGATTCCGTTTTAATAGCTTTACAAGAGTTATTGGAGGATGGAAAAATTAAATTAGACACTAAAAACCAATACCACTTATCTTAGGGAATTATGACAGACTTACGAATCGTATTTATGGGAACACCTGATTTTGCAGTGGGTATTTTAAATGCACTTTACGAAAAAGGATATACCATTGTTGGGGTCATTACCGCTCCGGACAGACCCGCAGGAAGGGGGCGAAAATTAAATCAGTCCGCGGTCAAAAAGTACGCTATTGCACACAATCTAACCATATTGCAACCAACGAATCTGAAACATTCCGAATTCTTAGAAGAACTAAAGTCACTCAAGGCTAATTTACAAATAGTAGTTGCCTTTAGGATGCTTCCTAAGGTTGTTTGGCAATTACCAGAGTTGGGCACCTTTAATTTACATGCCTCCCTCTTACCAGAGTACCGTGGTGCGGCGCCTATCAATTGGGCCATAATGAACGGGGAAACCAAAACAGGTGCAACTACCTTCTTTATTGATGAAAAAATTGATACCGGCGCTATAATCCTACAAGATGAACTCCCTATTTCTCCAAATGAAGATGCTGGAACGCTACACGACCGTCTTATGGACTTAGGAGCAGATACTGTATTAAAAACGGTTAAACGTATCGAAGAAGGCAATCTAAGTACAACTCTGCAACAAAATTCAGCTGATTTAAAGCTTGCCTATAAGCTGGACCGCGAAACCTGTAAGATAGATTGGAGTCTTCCCCTACAAAAAACTTATGACCATATTAGAGGCCTAAGTCCATATCCGGCAGCTTGGAGCACCTTACATATAAATAAAGAAGAAGTAATTGTAAAAATTTACAAAGCAGAACTCGAAAAGGAGACACACAAGTTACAACCAGGAGCACTGGTTTTTGACAAGAAAGAAATACGCGTAGCTGGCGAAGGCGGGTTTATAAAACTGTTGGAAATCCAGTTACAAGGTAAGCGAAGAATGGCAACGGAGGCCGTGTTGAACGGACTAATTTTACCCGAAAATGCTATTTTTCGGTGAAGCCCCTGTATGATAGGGCTGCGAGAATCGTAAAAAAAGGCTTACGTTATCAACAAACCTCCCGAGTTATCAACAAAATAGGGGATTTAGGACCGTTTTACTTGTGTTGATCGTAAATCCCTATAAATTTGTTTAACGGTTTAAAATTATTAACAACAATTAATTTAATCACATTATGAACAAAACAGAATTGATTGATGCAATGGCGGCAGACGCTGGCATCACAAAGGCAGCGGCTAAGAAGTCTTTAGAGTCTTTTTTAGGAAATGTTGAAGGTTCTTTGAAAAAAGGAAACAGAGTTTCTTTAGTTGGTTTCGGATCTTGGTCCGTATCAAGAAGAAATGCAAGAGAAGGTAGAAACCCATCAACTGGAAAAACTATCCAAATTGCAGCTAAGAATGTTGTTAAGTTTAAAGCAGGTGCCGATTTAGGTAGTGCAGTAAACTAATTCATACAGATATTAGATTTTAAAAGCGCTTTTTAAGCGCTTTTTTTTGTGTTTTATTTTTTGAGTGTTAACAAGAATTGTCTTATTTTAGAAGCTCATAATTTGTTTTACAAATGCTCAAGCTAATACCTAGAAAAGGAAAACTACTTATTGCCGAACCATCGCTAACCGGAGATGTTTCCTTTAATAGGTCTGTGGTGTTGCTCGCAGAACACAACAAAGAGGGTTCGGTTGGTTTTATTTTAAATAAACCATTAGAATACCAGATAAATGATCTTATTAATGAAATTTTAATTCCATTTAAAGTGTATAATGGAGGGCCGGTAGAGCAAGACAATCTCTACTTTATTCACAAAGTACCCCATTTAATTGAAAATAGTATTGAAATTTCTGATGGCATCTATTGGGGTGGAGATTTTGAAAAAACCATTACCTTAATAAATCAAAAAGTAATCTCCGAAGATGATATTCGTTTCTTTTTGGGCTACTCTGGGTGGTCGTCTTTACAACTAGATGAAGAACTTTCTTCTAACTCTTGGATAGTAGTATCCAACCAATACGAAAGCCAAATCATAAAAAAATCTTCTGTCGCATTTTGGAAAGAAAAAATGATGGAGCTTGGTGGCGACTATCTTCTATGGTCCAATGCACCAGAAAATCCTAGCCTTAATTAACTTAAGCGGTTAATCTTGCTACTGCATTAAGCTTTCCAATCAAATCTTTACTCGTCGTACTTTCGAATATTTTCTTTCGATATTTATACACGGGTATAATACCGCTAATGGTATTTGTAATAAAAAGCTCATCCGCTTTTTGTAGTTCAAACGGAGAAATAGATTCCTCTTTCACCTCATATACCTGCGATTTTTGAAGAAGTTCCACTATTTTTTTTCTAAGAATCCCATTAAGACATCCGTCTTTTAAAGGAGGCGTTTTAATCGTTTTTCCTGACACTAAAAAAACGTTACCATTCAGTGCTTCTACAACCATCTTATCGCCGTTAATGAGCAGACAATTATGATAATCGTTTTCTTTAGCGAAAACGCTTCCCACTACATTCAAAATACGATTATTGGACTTTAAATTGGATAGCATGTCCTTGTTTATAAAAAAATCCTTGAACAACTCTACCTCATAAGGAGCTTCTGAAATGGTATAAAACGGATGGTCCAATAGCTTTGCCTCTATACAATAAGAAATGCTATTTGTTTTGGGCAGGTAAAGCCCCCCATCGTTCCTAAATACTGTAAAACGGACGCGATAGGCTTTGTTAAGTTCCAGTGCTGCTACAGTTCTTAATATCTCAGCCTCTAAAAACTCCATGGTGAAGTCCATTGGAATTTCCATACGAAGAATACGCATGGAGGACATTAACCTAAGATAGTGCTCCTCTAGAAAGTATATACTTCCATTTACAACGCGAATTGCTTCAAAAAGTGAATCCCCATAGCGGAGTCCCCTATTAGCGTTGTTTAAAAACTGAGCATCCTCTTTTAGTAACGTACCATTAAAATTCACCATAAAAAAAGCCTTATAAAAATAAGGCTCAAAGATACTCTAAATACCTAATAATTTATTTGGAACCCAGTACTTGTTTTAAATCTGAAACTTGGTTTGTCCAAAGCATTTTAGACTCTTCAACTTCGTCATCTTCTGCAAAATCAGTTATAAACAAAGAAACGTCTTTTGTGATTTCATCCACAATGATTTTCATTTCAAAAAATGAATCATCATCATTTTCCTCCCATGAAAAACGTACGAACTCGTCCGTTTTACGTTTTAATAATAACGCTTCTTCCTCAGCCCCATCCCATATAAAAATGAATTTCTCGCCTCGCGAGTTTACATTGTCCGCAAACCATTCCGAAAGTCCAGAAGGCGTAGCCAAATACTGATACAGCATCTGTGGCGAGGATTGTATTACAAACTCAATTTCAAATTTTATTTTATCATTCATTTCCTACATCTTAATAATGCCCAATATATATATTTATAAATGATTAAAAAATAAAAAATGGGTATTATTTTTTAAGCTACTATTGTAGGTGATCGTAAAATAAACTTTATATTTGCAGCCGTTTTGAAATACTATCTGAACTAAAGGCCGCAGCGAAAAATGTGTTTTAGTTTAGAAAAGGTAAACTTAAATTTTTAATTAAAAAGTGTATTTTAAAATAAGACACGGCGAGGTAGCTCAGTTGGTTAGAGCGTCGGATTCATAACCCGGAGGTCGGGGGATCGTGCCCCCCTCTCGCTACAT